>JBCCDZ010000005.1:0-30277 GCA_039030525.1 Pseudomonadota bacterium
AAAATATGACAAGATTAAATCCTCCCTGCTGCTGGCTTTTGCGGCCGCTGGAGGAGCAGCGATTTCAGGCGCAGCAGCCGCTGCGACGGGATCCTGTAGCCTGGAAAATGGCTATTCTACTGACCTGGCATCCTATGTTGTCGAGGCGTCTGACTGTATCGATGCCGCCGAAAATTTTGACAGCAAGATTGCTGATGAATTGTTCTTTGCACTGAACGCTGATCGCGTCGCCCAAGGCTTGGCGCCGCTCACACGTCGGACCTCGCTGGATATGGCTGCAAAAGCGCACGCGCTGGACATGTCTGTGCGTATTTATGCCGATCATGTCGACCATGAAGGGCGCGACCACTTACATCGCATTCGCGCGTTTGACCGCACCATGCTGGTCGGCGCCTCAGGATCGAATGTGACGGTCAGCCTTGCGGCCGCTGATAGCCAGGCGGTTCATGCTAAACTGAAGCGTGATCAATTGAACGTCGCTAATATGACCCGCAACAGCTTCACCGATATTGGTATCGGTGTGGTCGAAGAAGCTGGCCAATATTATGTTGTTCAGGTCTTTGCAGCAGCTGAGGGCGACTTCGACAAAGCTATTCCGGTCTCGGCCAAAGGCTCGCAACCGCTCAACGCCTCGCTCGCGGATCGCAACCGGCAAGTCATTGCCTGGGGTCTGGTGGATTCTGCTTCCGGTGAAATGCTTGCCCGCAGTACGATGCCTCGGGTTCGCTTCAGCAACCTGAAAGGGTCTGAGTCAGCGGCTTTGGACGTGCTCGTATCCGTCCGGAACGACACATTTGTGCTCAAGGGGCCCTTGGTCAGCGGTCGCTGATCACGTTTGTCCTTGGATGAAAAATTAAACGCCGGGCCATTTGGTCCGGCGTTTTGTCTATTCTGAGCGCGGTTAAGGTCCTAATTGCCCCATTCCATACCCATTGTCTTTTTCATCCAGTCGGCAAAGGTCGCGGGCTTCTGCAGGGCCTGCGGATCAAGCGAGCCATAAGCGACGATTGGTCCGTCTTTGGACTCCAGACGAACGCCACTGAGGCGCTGCGAACCGCTCCAATTGGTGTATTCGGTAGACGGATCGAGCAGTAGCATCACCTGTGTGCCATTGCGGCCATTCTCATCTGCACCAAAGACCAGACCGTAGACCTTTTCGCGGCCAAGGAAGCCCGAGGAATGGGCCTGGCGTTTGCCGTTCAGCAGAACTTCATCCCAGAGAAGGTTACGACGCCACTGCAACACATGCATGTCCTCGCCCTCGACGATCTTGATATCGACTTGATGAAGTCCGAGGCGAACAATTTCTGCATGCATGGGTCTGATCCTTCTTATTGATAAACAATAAGGCAAACTACGGTTTTCGTCAACAAAAAACCCGGGGTTTCAGCCCCGGGTTCTCAGTCAGACAGAGTCTGGCTTATTCTTCCATCGCCGTAATCGTGGCGGTTCCGGTGCCGCCCGTCGACAATGTGTATGCCGAGCTTTCGCCGACCGCTCGGGCGACCGAGTCAAAAGTTGCACAAACCTCGCCTTGTTCCGGGATATCAGCGCAAAGCTTCCTTGCGTCTTCATCCCATGTGTACGGCGCGGTCATATCGCCCGCCGTGGCGGTGCCTTCGCCGTCAAACGTCCATTCTTGCGTCGTGCCATCATCGCTCGCGAACGAGAGCGTGATAGATGCGGCAAATGCTGGCGCGGCGATAAATCCAGCTGCAACAATTGCAGCGACAAACTTCTTCATGAGGCCATCCTCCCAATGGTTATTTAGGCCAATCCCATTTGGTGACCGGCTTGGCCATGGTTAACAGAAGATTGATGAGGCAGCAAACGCGCCCTTAGCTGCGTTCTGAGACGGATAGGACATTTCCGTCCGGGTCCTTGAACCAGAGGATGCGCGCGCCGCCATCCGGACTAGACCAGATGCCGTTTTCGTCCTGACCCATGCCGTCATAAATCGTAAACTCAACCTCTTTTGCAGCAAGGACCGCGTGCGCGTCTGTGATGCTTGCAACCTGCCAGTCCAGTACCGTAAAGGGCAGGGGTGTGTGATTTGGGACTTTCGACAGTCTCAGCTCCGACCCGGCTAATTGATAGACCAGTGCATAAGGATCGTCTGCTTCGAGCGAGAGCCCGAGCGCGCCTTCGTAAAATGCGCGCGCAGCTTCGGCGTTGGCCGTTGCCAGAAAAACCGTCGGTTTTGCAGATTTAAGATCCATATCGCCCTCCCTGAACCTGCCGCATCATCGGTCAAGCGCAGGGAAGGTCAAGATAGGTTTATTGGCCAGCGAAGCGCAGGAAGCGATTCCGCAGGTCTTTGTCGGTCTTGAACACGCCAGTAAATTGCGTGGTGATCGTGGCGACGTTCTTGTGGTGCACACCGCGTGTCGTCATGCACTGGTGCTTGGCATCAATCAGAATGGCCACACCAGCAGGTTGAAGGGCCTCTGTGATGCAGTCAGCGACTTGCGCCGTCATCGTCTCTTGCGTTTGCAGGCGCTTGCCGAAAATCTCCACGACGCGGGCGATTTTCGAGATTCCGACCACTTGATGGGTCGGCATATAAGCGACATGTGCCTTGCCGAGGATCGGCACCATGTGGTGCTCACAATGACTTTCGACATCGATGTCTTTCAGCATGACGATATCGTCATAGCCCTGAACATCCTCAAATGTCCGAGATAGCTCGGCGACAGGGTCCATTTCATAGCCAGCGAAAAACTCGCGATAGGCTTTGGCGACCCGTTTTGGCGTGTCGATCAGGCCTTCTCGGCGCGGATCATCTCCAGCCCAGGCCAGCAGCGTACGCACCGCGTCCATAGCTTCTTCCATGCTCGGGCGTTCAATATCTTCAGCGCGCAAAATTTGATCTTCAGGGGTGATGGCATCCATAGCCATATTGCATATTCCTTAGTCTGAGGGACGGAGGTCGAGCCGTACTTGGAGGTAACCATTCAAGGACCCTGCCAAATCTGGACTTAACGCCCGCCCGGAGTTGTACCCTCAGGGCGTATCGGGAACATAGTGGCGAATTCCACAAGTTACCAGACTCTCTTTACGGCAGCATTGTTCAAATGGATGTTAGCTTTTGTTGAAAACGCCGTTTTTTTTGGGCTGCCATTTCTCCTGCACGTTCACACAAATCGGTTTTGGATTGACGAAATACAAAATAGCGAGTAAACGCTCACTAATTATTTTTGGAGTGAGCCATGGAAGGCTTTGCGATTCTCGGCGCGTTCGTGCTGATTTGGATATTGGTTGGGCCGATATTCGGCATTATTGGCATGAACAAAGCCAACCGCGCCAATCTTGAGCTAGAGCGATTGCGCGCCGAGCTGGCATTGTTGCGACCCCGACCTCGGGAAGAAGACAAGCCAATATCGCCACACGCTTCGGACCCCGCACCCGCGACAGATGCGCCGTCGCCTACACAGATGAGCGTTCCTCGCACGCGTGCCGAGACAGCATCGCCGCCACCGATCACGGCGACAGCACCTGACTCCGCCCCGCATGACGCCCGTCCAGCGGCCAGGTCATTCGCCCCACCGCCCTCGAAAAAGCGACCAAGTCGTGACTGGGAACGGCTCATCGCCGCAAATTGGATGGTTTGGGCGGGTGGTCTGGCGCTGGCTTTTGGTGGGTTGTTTCTGGTCCGTGTAGCGATTGATGCCGGTTATTTTGGGCCGCTCCAACGCACAATCGCGGCAGCTCTTCTCGGCGGCGGCCTCATCGCGGCGGCGTTCCGCGCGTTGCGACTGGACACGGTGGTGAAGGCCAAGAATGCGGTACGGTTCGTGCCGCACGTCATTGCCGGTGCAGGTCTGATCTCGCTTTATGGCGCAGCGATTGCCAGTGGTTTGATGTATCAGTTCGTCTCGCCGCTTACGGCCTTTGCTCTGATTGCAGCGATTTCGGCGCTTGGCGTGGGCCTCTCGCTGCGGTTCGGACCGGCTTTGGCCGCACCCGGCTTGATCGGCGCTTATCTCGCGCCGCTGCTGACCGGCGCAGAGGGCGGCTCGGTGCTGCCTGTGCTGCCCTATTTTGGCATTGTCACTGCGGCAGGTCTCGCGCTGGTACGTCTCACCGAATGGCGCTGGCTAACCTGGATTCTGGTGGTGGGAGCTGGATTTTGGGGCCTGGTCGCAGCCGCCAGCAACGATGTTATCACGCCGCTTGCAGTAGGGGCTTACGCCCTGTCGCTGGCCGGCATGGGGCTTTTCTTCGGCGCCCAGGACGCCGTCCGCGCGCTGGTCTTGCCAAAAAACCAGTTGAGTCCACGCTATATCGCTGCCGGATTTGGCTCGAGCCAATTGGCCGCGCACGTGTTCTGGGTCCTGGCGGGGGGATTGATCCTTCTGACCGGCCTGAACGATGGCGCCGGACCGGTGGATGCGGCTGGGCTCGCTCTGCTCGGTGGACTCGGCCTGTTCGCAGCCTGGCAGCGGCCCGGGTATGCGCTGATCGCACCGATTTCGGCCGCCATGACCCTCGCCTGTTTGTCTTTGTGGGCGCTCGATCAACCGCCACTGATTTGGGCCTGCCTGGCGGCTGCGATAGGATTTGGCGGTGTCGGATCACTGCTGATGCGGGATCAGACCTTGCGCACTCCGATGGCTCTGTCGGCGGCTCTGGTGCCGCCAGCGGCCCTGTTCATAACGTTTTGGCGCGAGGGCGGCCTGCAACCACAATTCGGCTGGGGCCTGGCGGCTTTGTTCATCGCTGCGGCGCTGAGCTATGTGCTGGAACAGCTCCATCGCGAGGATCCCGGCTTCAAAAAGCACCCTGGGGCGGGCGCGTCTTATGCCTTAGGCGCGATGTTAAGCGTCGCGCTGGCGCCTTTCTTGGTTTTCGGTGGGTTCTGGCTCGGCTCGTCCATGGCGGTTGTCGCGCTTGGTATTGCGGTGGTGCATCAACGCTTCGATCTCCCGCTTGTCAGATTTGGGGCGACGGCTGCGACGGCCGTATCGGTTGGCTTGCTGGTCCGTCCAGGCTTTATCGAGCCAGAGGCCGTGTCAAGCGTTCTAATATGGAACTCTATGACGTTCGGCTATGGTTTCGCCATTCTTGCCCTGTTTGCCGGGTCGCGCCTGTTTGGTGACAGCAAGACGGAACGGCAAGCCTTTGAAGCCGGCGCTTTGATCCTGACCTTCGTCCTCATCGCGCTGACCATCCGGCATATTGCTGGCAATGGATCGCTATACGGCCCTTTCTCCGGCATGGGCGAAGCGTCAGCTTATGCGATTGCCTATTTCGGCATGGCGGCGAGTTTTGCCTGGCGGCTCAGCGCCAAAGCCAGGTTGTTCAAAATCGCAGAATATGTCGCGGCCGCAATCGGCACTGGCGCCATCTTGCTGGCGCTCAGCGAGATTGGCATGGGCGCGGTCGGTGATAGACCGATTATCAATCTGCTCACCGCTGCATTCGCCATGCCGGCCTTGATCCTCGCCGCCTATGGCGCAGGCTTGCGCCGGTCCGGCCGCGTCAATGAAGCGACCCTGGCGAGTTGCGGTGCGATGTTGCTTGGCTTCATCTGGGTGTCATTGGAGGTCGCACGATCGTTTGGCGGGCAATTGATGCAAGCATTCTATGGCGATTTCGGATGGGCCTACAGTCCGGCCTGGATTGGCTATGCGGTCGCGCTCTTGATCTGGGGCGTCTATCGCCGTCGACGAGCGCCGCGATACGCGTCCCTGGCCATATTGCTTGCCGCCATTGCGAAAGTATTCCTGATCGATATGGCGGCCTTAGAAGGGGCTGCGCGCGCCGGTAGCTTCATCGGTCTCGGCGCCGCCTTGATTGGTGTCGCGCTTTTCTATCAACGCTTCCTGTTCTCGTCTGAGGCGAAAGGTCCAGCACCCTCTTGAACCCCGTCGCGGCGTGTGACATGGCGCACGGCTAGGGCGAAGAGAGGCTGCGCATGCTCATTGTGTTGTCCGCGTTGTTGCCGATTGCTCTGATCCTCGGGCTCGGCAAACTGATCGCGTCGAATAATCTCTTGACCGCGGAAGGCTGGATCGGCCTTGAGCGCATCACATATTTCGTCCTCTTCCCGGCGCTGATTGTCAGCAAACTGGCGGTTGCGGATTTCAGCGATGTCGATTGGCGCATGCCCACAGCTTTGGTCGGCGCCCAGTTGATCTTATCGCTGATCAGCATTGTGCTCGGCGCCTTGCTGCGGCAATCGCGCGACCGGCTTGGCGTATTTGTTCAATCATCGGCGCGTTGGAATACATTTATCGCTCTGGCACTGGCGCAGGATATAATCGGCCCAACCGGCCTGGCCCTTGTTGCGGTCGCGGCGGCGGTGATGATCCCGGCGGCCAATATCCTGTCAGTGACCGCGCTCATGCATTTCGCCAATCGCGGCGTGAAGCCTTTGCAGCTGTTGAAGCAGCTGGCGTTTAATCCACTGGTATTGGCTTGTTTGATCGGTCTGAGTTTGAACGTTACGGGCACGGCATTGCCCGCTATGGGGTTTCAGATCCTGGATCTGCTGGCGCAAGCGACGATTGCGATTGGCCTGCTCACCACCGGTGCCGCGATACAAGTCAAACAGCAATCGGTGCCGCTGAGCGTGATCACAAGCTGGTCGGTCTTGCGCCTCCTGGGATTGCCGGCCATCGCGGGCAGTCTGGCTTTGGTGCTTGGCGTAACCCCTGAAATCCTGATCGTGATGTTGATTGCGACCTCCGTGCCGACCGCAGTCAATGGCACCGTTTTGGCGCGCCAGCTCGGCGCGGATGCGGGACTGGCGGCGAATCTGATTGCGTGTCAGACCCTGCTGGCCATTGCCAGCATTCCGCTCGTCTTGTGGGCGGTGACAGTCTTGTCCTAATCGCTGTCCATGCGCAGGGCGGCGACAAAGGCTTCCTGCGGAATCTCGACTTTACCGAATTGGCGCATGCGCTGTTTCCCGGCCTTTTGCTTATCCAGCAATTTGCGCTTTCGAGTGGCATCGCCGCCATAGCATTTCGCGGTGACATCCTTGCGCAAGGCCGAGATGGTCTCGCGCGCAATGATGCGCCCACCAATCGCGGCCTGAATCGGGATTTTGAACATCTGGCGCGGGATCAGGTCTTTCAAGCGCTCACACATTTGCCGGCCGCGACCTTCGGCACGGGCGCGGTGGACTAGCATGGCGAGCGCATCCACCGGGTCGTCATTGACCAGGATATTCATCTTCACCAGGTCCTCGGCGCGATGGCCGATAATCTCATAATCGAAACTGGCATAGCCGCGCGACATGGATTTCAAGCGGTCGTAGAAATCAAACACAACTTCGTTGAGTGGCAGCTCATATTTCACCAGAGCCCGGCCGCCGACATAAGAGAGTTCCTTTTGAATACCCCGTCTATCCTGACAAAGTTTCAAAATGGAACCGAGGTACTCATCTGGCGTATAAATTGTCGCTTCGATCCAGGGTTCACGGATTTCGTCGACTTTCACCACGTCGGGCATGTCGGCGGGATTGTGCAATTCGATCTCGCTGCCATCCGTCATGGTCATTTCATAGACCACGCTGGGCGCTGTCGCGATCAAGTCGAGATCAAACTCGCGGCTGAGGCGCTCCTGAATGATTTCCAGATGCAACAGGCCCAGGAACCCACACCGAAATCCCATGCCCAGCGCGGCGGATGTTTCCATCTCCCAGGTAAAGCTCGCATCGTTCAGTCGCAGCTTGCCCATCGCGGCGCGCAAATCATCGAAATCCGCTGCATCGACAGGGAAGAGGCCACAGAAAACCACGGGCTGAACATCCTTATAGCCCGCCAGAGGCGCGTCTGTGCCGCCTTTTTCTGTCGTGATCGTGTCGCCAATGGCGCAATCGGCAACTTCCTTAATCGAGGCGACCAGAAAGCCCACCTCGCCGGGACCGAGCTCATCGACATCCGTCGGCTTCGGTTTGAAAACGCCAACGCGATCAATGTCATAAGTCGCACCGGTCTTCATCATCCGGATTTTCATTTTCTTTTTCAGCACGCCATCATGCATGCGCACAATGACCACCACACCGAGATAAGCGTCATAATAGGCATCGACCAATGCCGCCTTGAGCGGCTTATCGACCTCGCCCTCGCTTGGCGCTGGCAATCGCTCTACAATCGCTTCCAGGACGTCTTCAATACCGAGCCCGGTCTTAGCGGAAATCTCGACCGCGTCCGAGGCGTCTAACCCGATCACTTCTTCGACTTGTTCCTTGACGCCGTCCGGATCAGCCGCGGGCAGATCGATCTTGTTCAGAACCGTGACGATCTCATGGTCCTGCTCAATCGCCTGGTAGACATTTGCCAGTGTCTGCGCCTCGACGCCCTGGCTGGCATCAACGACCAGCAATGAGCCTTCGCAGGCGGCGAGGCAACGGCTGACTTCATAAGAGAAATCAACATGCCCCGGCGTATCCATCAGGTTCAGCGTATAGGTCTCACCATCCTTGGCTTTATAGTCGAGGCGCACCGTCTGGGCCTTGATGGTGATGCCGCGCTCTTTCTCAATATCCATCGAATCGAGGACTTGCTCGGACATTTCCCGTTCGGTCAGACCGCCGGTTTTCTGGATCAAGCGATCCGCCAGCGTCGACTTGCCGTGGTCAATGTGAGCCACGATGGAGAAATTACGAATTTTTTCGCGCGGTGTCATACGCGCGATATAGACATGCGCGACCTGTAAGGGAAGCGAAGGTGCAGTTGAAACTGCGATAAACGGAGATTGCTATGCGCGCATATTTGTCAGTGATCAGTATCTGGGCTCTGCAAGCTTGCGGAACAGCTTCTGTGCCAGCGTCGGACTATCCGACTCTGACAGGGGAACCGCCACTGATCATCGCGCATCGCGGTGCGTCTGGCGAGCTGCCGGAGCACACGATTGAGGCTTATTCGCGCGCGCGATTGAGCAGGGCGCCGATTTTATCGAGCCTGACCTGGTCATGTCGCGCGATGGTGTCCTGATCGCGCGACATGACCGATATCTATCAACCACCACAGACGTATCCGCGCGCCCCGAATTCGCAGATCGCAAACGAGCGCAAGAAACCTTTAGCGGCCCACGCGAAGATTGGTGGGCTGAGGATTTTACGCTGGACGAGATCAAGACCTTGCGCGCGCGCCAAGCCTATCCCGGCCGGTCAACCGCGTTTGATGACCAGTTCGAGATTCCGACCTTTGATGAAATCATCGCCTTGGCGAACGCGCATGGCGTCGGGCTCTATCCGGAAACCAAATCGCCCAGTCATCATGCCAGTATCGGCCTCGATATGAAAGCGCCGCTGCTAAACGCGCTAAACGGCGTGCAGGGTCCGGTCTTCATTCAATCCTTCGAGGCGGAGATCTTGCGCGAACTGGCGCCAGACACCTCGTTTCCCCTGGTACAGCTCTATTCCGGCGATCCGCGCGCCGCCATGGCCGGGTTCGAGCCGCCTTTGGAAGAGGCGGCGACCTATGCGGATGGCGTCGGGCCATACAAGATGCTGCTCTGGTCCGCGCCTGGCATACCGTCGGACTTTCTGGATCGCGCGCATCAGCTGGGTCTGCAAGTTCATCCCTGGACGTTTCGCGATGACAATCTGCCAGATGCATACGACACGCCCGAAGTTGAGCTTCAAGCCTATTGGGCGCTGGGCGTGGATGGTGTCTTCACCGACTTTCCAGGCACAGCGGCGATACTGCGCGATCGGATGGAATAGAAACGTATTCCAAACAAGGCGCTTCCCTCCCGGCGCCATTTCCCCCATAGCGGCGATATGATCTCGTTCTTGCGTGACAATATGCGGTGGATATCAGGTGGCTTCCTGCTCACCGTCTTCTCGTCATTTGGCCAGACCTTCTTCATCGGTCTGTCTGGCGAAGAATTGCGCGCCAAATTTGATCTCACCGATGGTGAGTTTGGTGGCCTCTATATGATCGCCACGATTGGCAGCGCGCTGACCTTACCGTTTCTCGGACGCACGCTGGATCACATGCCCGGTTGGAAAGTCGCACGCTTTGTCATCCCGGCATTGGCTGGCGCCTGCGTCTTGCTGGCCTTCGCGCCGACTTTGATCTGGTTGGTGGTCGCTCTGTACGCGCTGCGCTTGTTTGGTCAGGGCATGATGACCCATACGGCTTATACTGAGATTGGCCGTTGGTATGTCGCCAATCGCGGCCGCGCAACATCCCTGATCGTGCCCGGACATCAGACCGGCGAAGCCCTTTTGCCGATTGCCTTCACAGCCATCGCCGTCGCCATTGGCTGGCAGGCGGGCTGGCTAATCGCTGCTGCGCTTCTATTGGGGTTTGCCCTGCCAATGATCCTGATCTTTTGGCGTGTTGAACGGATGCCACAATCGAGCGACCCGGACCTTGCCAGCGCCCGCATCGGTCCAGATAAGACGGTCGCCCAGGTCGCGGCCGATCCAATTTTCTATGCGCTTTTGGTCGGCGTCCTGGCACCGCCTTTTATCGGCACGACAATCTTCTTCCACCAGGATTATCTGGTCGAGCTGCGCGGCTATAATGAGCTGGCTTTTGCTGCGGCCTTTCCGGTCATGGCGGTCACGACCGTGACGTTTTCCCTGCTCAGCGGTCAGCTGATTGATCGCTATGGCGCGATACGATTGCTGCCTTTCTATCTGATCCCGTTATGCTTTGCCTGCCTCGCGGTGGGACTGCTGACACCCTTATGGGGAATTTATGCCTTCATGTTCCTGGTCGGGGTCAGCTATGGCTTCACCGCACCTTTGGTCGGGGCGCTTTGGCCGGAAGTGTACGGCATCCAGAATCTCGGCTCTGTACGCGCCATCGCGGTCGCAGCCAGTGTTGCCGCCACGGCGATCGGTCCAGGCCTGACCGGCTATCTCATTGATCGCGGCACGACCCTGCCAGCGCAGATGTTGTATATGAGTGGTTGGTGTGTGGTCGCGAGCGTGGTCCTGGGCGTCGTCGCGCCAGTGATATTACGGCGGAATGCGGTGGGGTGATTACGACCAACTATCCATAAGCTCGCTGCCCATCGGGCGTTTGGTTAAGCGGGTAACAAAGCCATTGGCAAACCCGGCCCGCGATAATTCTCAGCCGGGATTTTATCGGCGATACGCGCATGAAAGGCTGGAAGCTTTGACCAATGCAGACCCGGTCTCAAATGGTGCGCGGTGTGATATCCGAGATTACCGGTCAGGATATTGTACCAGCGATGGGTGATATTGTTAGAGGCCGCATATTCGTCTTCTTCTGAACAGCCCGCATGGTGATCATACGTGTGCCGGCACGTCAGCAAATAGCTGATCACCATCGGGATGAGAAAGATCAGCACGGCACTAACGGGATTGATCCAGACCAGCAAAGCCAGAATTGCCACGTGCAAGATCGTCATAGCGACAAATGTCCGCCGGATATCGGGCAGCCCAGCGCTATTGTGCAGGGCCTTGGAATAGCCCGACACGGCCAATTTCCAGGTATACTCATTCAAGGACATGACGCGTCCATCCGGCGCGCGCCAGGCAGATTCGTCCTTTGATTGGTCCATATAATGATCATGATGGCCAAGATTATGATGCAGCACCCAGACTTGAGAGACAGCCCCTGTTTGCAGCCCAAACACAGTCTCCATCAATCGATTACAGATGTCAGAACGAAAGAACGGGACATGCTGATGATGATGGTTCCAGGACGCGATGCAGACCTTTGCTGGTACAGATAGTGCGGCCCAGGCGAGCACAAGCGGCCAGGCTGAAACGGTTGCAAACACAATCAGATCGATCGCAAACAGAATGGCGAAGACCGCAACCGGCAGCCGATCTTCCTGAAAGCGAAACAGAGACCGGCGAGATACCTGTTGTTTTTCAGTATCTTGCATGGCGGGGGTCTTTGATTGCAGAGGAGAAGAAACTCGAAGCTCATTCGCGCGATGCGATATTAGTGTCATACGTGCGCGTCCTTAACGGGTCAGCTGAACGGTGGAACTTAAGACGCTGGTAGAACGATTGGTCGAAGTTCAGCAATACCGATACTGAGAAATGACGAACTCAGACTTAACGCGCGGCAGAATTATGCCGCGTTTTGTTGTTTTGCCGATAATTAGGGCGGGTGCAGTTCGGAAGGCCGAATTTGGAGTGTTTTCGACGTCGAAGCGGGCATGGAAGTCCGTGTCTCGAAGTGATACCAATAAGGTTCTTTCAGAAGAGGCAATCGATGCGCACAAACGCAACCGGGTTCATCACGTCGCTTCCACGTTGGACGGGGTTCACTGTTGGGGTCTGCACAGCAGCATTGTGTTTTGTTTCCGCTTGTGAGCGGCCAGACCGCCCCAAGACGGGATGCGATTACTACTACCCGGATTTCACGACACTCGAACTCAAAATTACTTCGAACCTATCCGAGGGAGTTTATGCAACCGCGCACGAGTGTATTGAGAGAATCGAATTTTCTTCTGCACAGATCAAAGAAATCGGATTGGACAAACTCGGACCGGCCTGCCAATTCGAATACTACGGGGACTTTGAATACACGACCAGAAACTCCGTATCGAATGTACTCGCGCTCACAATGTACTCCGAATGCGGTTTTGCATATGATTCCGTTTCAGGTGCTGATTTCTTTGAAAGTAAAACAGGTGACAACTAGAGGTGCGTTGAAGTCGAAATTCAACCACGATGTCTCCCTATAACCTAAAGGGCACATTGTTCTTCCGCTTCCCAACTGGCGGCGGGGTTGCGAGCGGGGGGGATCCAATCGAGTTGGGCAAAGCGGGGGGAGCGCCAGTCCGCCCGCTTCGCAATGACCGCAAATTCTCATAGACGCTTGCTACATCAATAAGCTACTCGAACCGCTCAGACCGAGGCGCCTTCATATGTTCAGATTGTTCAAACGCGATGAGACCGGCAAGATCGCCGCCTATCACGAGGTTTGGGTCGAGTTTAAGCCACGTCGGATTGTCGAACATTGGGGCATGGTCGGCACACGCGGCGACACCGATGCACATCGCGTCAAACTGCTCCGCTCGCTGGAGCGGCAGATTGATGATCTGCTCGATCCGGCGCGGGCCTTGGGGTTTACTGAAATCGAGCCTGGCGATTATCACACCCTGATCGTCACTTATCCGATTGGCACCGCCTGGTCGGCTGATGATGATGAGAAAATTCGCGCTGCAGAAGATGGGTTCACAGAAATCTTGGGCTGGACTGGCCTCGGCACTTGCGAAGGCGATACGATTACTGAGACATCCATCGAATTCACGTGCCGCGTGCTCGATCCGGCCCTCGCAGAAACCCGTATTGCGGAACAAATGGCAGACACCGAGTTTGGCGACTATTCCCGTATCCATACCGAATAGGGTATAGAAGACTGATGGCAGACACTGAAACGCTTATCGACAACACGCCTGGCGAGAAAAAAGTCGGGATCACGTCAGAAGGCTGGCTGACCGATTGCTGGTATCTGATCTGCGTGTCGTCTGAGCTGAAACCCGGCGCCCAGAGTCGCCGCATCGTGCTCGGCCAACCGATTGTTATTGCCCGAACGGAGCAAGGCGACGTCTTTGCGTTGCGTGATATCTGTCCGCATCGCTTGGTGCCATTGAGTTCAGGACGACAAGTTGAGACTGACGGCGCCGCGACGCTGGAATGTCCGTATCATGGCTGGCGCTTTGGCATTGATGGCGTGTGCAAACACATGCCCAGTCTGACCGGGTCTGAGCCTTATGATCCGGCCCGCGTGAAGGTCCGTCGCTATCCAGTGCATGAAGCGCATGGCGCGATCTATGTCTTCATCTCCGACGATCCGCGCTTTGATGGTGAGCCGGATGTTCCGACGCCGGATTTTGGCGCGTTGCCAGGCGCACCAAAATTCGTCATCGAAGACGTCTTCAATGCACATATGGATGATGCTGTGGTCGGATTGATGGATCCCGCGCACGTGCCGTTCGTGCATAATCAATGGTGGTGGCGGCCACCATCTGTCGGATTGAAACTGAAGGAGAAGCCCTTTGTCCCCGCTGAACGCGGCTGGGCGATTGACCGCCACAAGCCGAGTTCAAATTCCAGGCTCTACAAATGGGTGTTCGGCGATGAGGTCGAAACTGAGATCCGGTTTCAGCTACCAGGGTTTCGCTGGGAGATCATCTCAAATGACAAGGCGCGGCTGGTGACGCTGACTTGCCTGACCCCCGAAGCGCCAAAGCGAACCCGGATCACGCAATTGACTTGGTGGTCAGGCGCGCCGCTTTTGAACCTCGCCATTCCATTTGCCAAGCCGATGGCGCAGAAATTCCTGCGTCAGGATGGCGACATGGTTGATTTGCAAAATCTCGGTATGGAACATCAAAAAGCGATGATGTGGATCGATGACATCGATGTGCAGGCCAAATGGTATCAGATGTTGAAAAAGGAATGGGCGGCGTCGCGGTCTGAAAAGCGCGACTTCGTCAACAAGATCAAACCGATTACCTTGCGCTGGCGGAGTTAAGCCAAGACCTCTTTTTCAACCTGTCCTTGCCGCGCGATGCTCGACCTCATACGCTCGCAAAAAAAGTAAGGTGAGGAAGGAATACGCTATGGTCTATGCGCCAACCAATCGAACGATTTATGATGCTGATAGTCACATCATGGAGTTGCCGGACTTTCTCAAGCGATACGCCGATCCTGCACTTCGCGATGACATACCGGAGGTCAATTATTCGGCGTCTCTGGTCACCGACGAAGAAGTCGCCATCATTATGGATCAAGGCGGGCAGCATTCAAAAATCCATATCGCAGAGCAGATTGCCATGGGCGACGCGCTGATCGCACAATCCAAAGAAATCCAAGCATTAGGGGCGTTCAATCGCGAGGATCGATCGAAAGCGATGGACATGCTGGGCTTTGAAAAGCAGCTTGTATTCGCGACTCATTCCGTTGCGTTTCCTTTTCACCCGAGCTCGAAAACGGACCCAAAGCTGCGCTATGCAGCGACCCGCGCGCACAATCGTCACATGTCAGATTTCTGCGCCGATGATGACCGACTTATGGGCGTCGGTATCGTCCCACTCGACACGCCCGAGCTGGCGATTGCGGAACTCGACTTTGCGATCGAGCATGGCATGGAAGCGATCTGGGTGCCGCATCGGGCGCCGATTGGATTTGCACCCGGCCATATCGACTTGGAGCCATTTTGGGCGCGCCTGGCTGAAGCGGGCGTTCCGTTTGTGTTGCATGTCGGCGGATCGCCGCTTCAGGCTCTTAAATCCTGGAGCAATAATGGCCGGGCCGCGGTGCGTGACTGGATGGGCGGCGGCGAGAATGTGCGCACAAAGGACGCAGCGGTTCTGCATCAGCCCGTCGAGGCCTTCCTTTCAATGATGCTGATTGACGGCCTGTTTGAGCGCCATCCGAAATTGCGGGGCGCGGCGGTCGAGCTCGGTGCCGGCTGGGTTCCGGAATTGCTGCGACGCCTGGATTGGGTGACGCGCGTCTATGGCCGGGTTGATGACACGCTGCGCTTTTCACGCAAGCCTTCAGAACAACTCACCGCTCAAATGGGGTTCACGCCGTTTCCGGTCGAGGATGTCAGCGTCCTGATCGAGCAGTCCTCGCCGGAGCTTTACCTGTTTTCATCGGACTATCCGCATGTTGAAGGCGGTCGCGACCCGATTGGCAAATTTGAGCAATATCTGGGCGACGCTGACGAGGCTGTTAAAACGCAATTCTACACAGAGAATTTTCTTCGTCTCTGGCCGGACGCCCGCGCGCACGCTTAGTGCAGGCGCGTCAGCGCGTCGGCACCGGCGCATCGCCGGAATAGTCATAGAATCCGCGGCCGGCTTTGCGACCAACCCAACCCGCCTCGACATATTTCACAAGCAAGGGACACGGGCGATATTTGGTGTCTGCGAGTCCATCATGCAGCACTTGCATAATTGAAAGACAGGTATCCAGACCGATAAAGTCGGCCAGCGTGAGGGGCCCCATAGGGTGATTGGCGCCAAGACGCATTGCTGTGTCGATACTTTCAACCGTGCCGACGCCTTCATACAAAGCGTAGACGGCTTCATTAATCATCGGGACGAGGATGCGGTTCACAATAAAGGCCGGATAGTCTTCAGCATTCGTCGTCGTCTTGCCCAGGCGATCAGCAAAGCCCATCGCCATTTCATATGTCTCCTGATCCGTGGCGAGGCCGCGAATGATCTCCATCAGCTTCATCAACGGAACCGGGTTCATGAAATGAAGGCCAATGAATCGTTCCGGTCGATCAGTTGTCGATGCCAGGCGGGTCACCGAAATCGAGGACGTATTGGTTGCCAGATATGCGTGTTTCGGAACGACTTTGCATAAACTGGCAAATATCTTTTCCTTGATTTCGCGGTTCTCAGTGGCCGCTTCGATGGCGAGATCAGCCTGACCCAATGGATCGAGCGTTACGCTGGTTTGGATCCGCGCTTGCGCCGCTTTCATGTCATCGATCGAGATGAGCTCTCGCGACAATTGCCGGCTCATATTCTTTTCAATAGTGATCAGGCCAGCATCCAGCGCATCCTGCGAGATGTCGCTCAGAATGACATCATATCCTGCAAGCGCGCAGACATGTGCGATACCATTGCCCATCTGTCCCGCGCCGACGACGCCTACGGTCTTGATTTCAGCCACTTTTGTCTCCCGTCGGAAATTCTAAGTTCTAACGGAACTAGGTTGCTTGTGCAGTGCGGCAAAGCAACCGTGGATTTCCTTCGCAGTTGCAAAAGACCGCGGGCTGTCGCTTCAGGGCCACAGCCCCCAGGTCTACGCCGCCGACTCGGTTGGATTGCTCGCCGCGGCGGCTTGAATGGTTTCCATGAGAGACCGGCGCAAGCCCTTGTCACCTATGTTTTGAAACGCTTTGACGAGTTCCACGGCTTCACCATCCATAACGGGTAAGCTCGGCGGGTGCTCATCCTCTTGCACATTCATACGGTGCGGCAGGATGAGCATGTCATCCACGCCTTCGTAAAAATATGTGATTGTGATTCCCAGCACTTGCGCGATTTCAAACAATCGCCCAGCCGCGATCCGGTTCACACCTTTTTCGTATTTTTGAACTTGTTGAAAAGTCAAACCGAGCTTTTCACCTAATTGTTCTTGCGTCAGTTTAAGTTCTCGACGTCGCCAACGAAGTCTTTGTCCAACTATTCGATCAATTCCGCTTGGCACTTTATTCTCAGACATCCACCACCCATCTATCTATGCCCCTTCTGTAGTCTTAGCGTCGCCAACTAATAAAGGCTAGCCCTGTGAACAGTACTAATGTCAGCCAGAAGAATGTTTCACCGAAGCGTTGATAGATGGTGTTGTTCAACCGTTCCGGGAGAGGAGAGCGGAGCACAGCCGAGCGCCAACCCGCCGGGTCACCTGGATACGGATTGCCAGTTCCGAATTCGCGACCATAGCCATCAACCATAGCCGTAACGCCGCGCGTAGCGACCCGGGCCATAGGCAGACCGCTCTCAATCGCGCGATAGCGGTTCTGCGCATAGTGCTGGGCCGGGCCAAGGCCGCCGCCAAACCAGGCATCATTGGAAATCACAACAATCCATTCCGCAGCGTCCCGTTGTGGCGCAGCTTTGCGAACGATTTCTGGAAACAGCCCTTCATAACAGATCAAAGGAATGAAGGGCGGCGCGACGGCTTGCGGCAGCAACACCGTGGCTTCAGGTCCTGGCTCAAAGCCGCTCTTCGCCATCCGTTGCATGGCGGACGGAAGAATACCTGAAATGCTCTCTCCGAACGGGATAATCTTCGCTGCCGGCAGTTCACCGAATGGCACTAAGCGGTGCTTGTCATAGAGCGCTGATAAGCCGGCTGTGTTCGACCCTGCGGTGAACATGACCAGGCTATTATACGCCTTTACCTCATCCCCCTGGCGGGTGAACCGTGCGGATCCCGCAATCAGAGCTCGCCGTCCGAGAAAGACTGTGACCAGATCGAGCGCATCATTGTCTTCGAGTATGCCATAAGGCAGCGCGCCCTCGGGCCAGATGACAATGTCGCCATCTTCCTGCGGCACATCGCGCAGCAATTCGATATAGCGCGCCACGACTGGCTCGCCGCGATCCTCGAACTTTTCAGCTTGCGGGACGCCCGCATCCATCAAAACCACGGTGAGCTCTGTCATCACTGTATCATTGCTCAGGCGCTGCGCGCCCCAGGCCCATGAGAAGCCGATCAGTGCAACCGCCATCATTACGGGCACTGTCCGGCCCAGTACGCCCGGGTCTTCGCGGGTGTCGACCAATGCCGCTGGCGACGCAGTGACAAACAGCGTGATCAAGCTCAACCAATAAACACCGCCGATCGAGGCGACTTGCGATAGCGCGCCCCCTGGCGCCCATGTGGTGCCTGGGAGATTCCACGGAAAGCCCCCAAACAATGTCCCGCGGATCAGTTCGGCGCCGCCCATGAAGACGGCAAAAATGAACACGCGTGACGGTGAGGCTGACCAGAACGCGCCCGCCAGCGCACAGGCTGCGCCCCAAATCAAAGCCATCCCGCCAGGCAAGGCGATAAGCGGCATCCACAAGAAAATGGCGTGCTTTTCAGGCTCCACCAGGAAAGGCAGAGCGGTCCAATACATGCCGACTAGAAAATAGCCAAAACCAAACGCCCAGGCGCGCGCGAACATCGCGCGCCCCCATTGACGCTGGCTGCGCGCGCCGTCCAGCATCCAAATCAATCCGGTCAAGGAAATCACCAGCGCGGGTGATAGATGGAATGGCGCAAATCCGA
This sequence comes from Pseudomonadota bacterium, assembly GCA_039030525.1. GTDB lineage: Bacteria > Pseudomonadota > Alphaproteobacteria > Caulobacterales > Hyphomonadaceae > Henriciella. Next base: position 18,704 of record JBCCDZ010000005.1, read on the forward strand.
GCGCGCAAAACGCGCCGAGCAGAATCGCGAACAGTATTGCGGTGAGGCCACGCGTCCGTGCCACGGCTTCATGAGTCGCGGTCAGGACACGCAGGCCGTGGCTGCGCGGCGTTTGGTGTTCAATCATGAATTCTGCTCCGACGCCGGTTGGCGAACGACCAGGCGCTGAATGCGCCGCACATCTGATTCCAGGATTTCAAGATCAACCCCTTTCGGGTGGGGCAGGACTTCACCCCGCAAAGGCACGCGGCCTGCTAACGCGAAGGCGACGCCGCCCAGTGTATCGACATCATGATCTTCGAGTTCCAGCTCCAGGCCGGTTTCTTCGGCAAAATCTTCGGTTTCCATACGGGCATCCACTTCCCAGGCGAGCCGTCCGCGGCGCACCAGCATCGCCACCTCTTCATCATGTTCGTCTTCAATGTCACCGACAATTTCTTCGACCAGGTCTTCCAGGCTGACCAGGCCATCTGTGCCGCCATATTCGTCGACCACGAGTGCGAGATGTGTTCGGGACGCCTGCATCTTCACCAACAAATCCGGCAAGGGCATGGATGGCGGGACGAACAGAATATCACGCCGCAAGCGTTCGAGCGGAATGTCATCCTCATCGGGTTTATCACCATTGGCCCGGGCGATTTCGGCGATCACGTCTCGTATATGAACTACACCCACGGGGTCATCCAGGGTTTCGCGATAGACCGGCAAACGGGAATGGGCCTCATTCGCGTAGAGTTGGATGAGGTCATCCAGACGCGTTGAGAGCTCGACACCGATAATCTCGGCGCGCGGAATCATCACGTCCTCAACCCGGGCCCGCTCGAAATCCGCGATGCGCAAACGCATTTCCGTTTGCGATGGCGCGACGGGGTCTACCGGGGCAGGTTGGACTGGGGCTTCGCTGTTTTTTCTGAAAAGGCCGAACAGCCCTTTGCGTCGTTCCGACATAAGTTTCTATGATCCCGCCTATACGCGTTTGAATCGCAAGTTACACATATGGATCAGGCCAGCCAAGAGATGCAAGCGCGACGATCTCCAAGGCCTCCATTTCTGCGGCCTCTGTGTCATCTTTGTGGTCATGTCCCAATAAGTGAAGCAAACCATGAATCAGAAGGTGCGATAGGTGCTGCGGCAAGCTCAGCGCGCGCGCGCTCGCATCTGCTTCTGTGACGCCGAGCGCGACAGCGATATCGCCTAGAAACGGCGCGTCCATTGGGTCTGACGGAAACGACAGAACGTCTGTTGGCTTGTCTTTCTGGCGCCATTTCTGATTTAGCGACTGGATCTCGGTATCATTGGTCAGCAACACGCTGACCTCGCCTTCCGCTGCGGCGTGCGCCGCTGCGGTGTTGAGAGCAGTTTCACAAATTGATTGCAGGTCAGGAATGCGCTCGGACCAGGCCGGTTCCGAAATGCGCAGATCAAGCTCGATCACGACTGGAGCTCTCCATGTCCTTGTCATAGGCTGTAATAATGCGGCTGACCAAAGCGTGTCGGCGCACATCGCGGGCAGAGAAGGTTACTCGCCCGACGCCTTCGACGCCGTCCAGGATCCGCAGCGCATGTGCTAAGCCCGATGGCTGGCTCTTCGGCAGATCGACCTGGCCTGGATCCCCGGTAACCACCATTCGACTGTCGCGGCCGAGCCGCGTCAGCACCATTTTCATCTGGGCAACGGTGGCATTTTGCGCTTCGTCCATGATCACAAAAGCACTTTTCAGGGTCCGACCCCGCATGAAAGCCAGTGGCGCGACTTCAATCACGCGTTTCTCGCGCAGGCGCCCCGCTTGATCGGCGCCCAGCGTTTCGTCTAACGCGTCCCAGATCGGACGAAGGTAAGGCTCAACTTTCTCTTCCAGATCGCCAGGCAAGAATCCGAGATTCTCACCGGCTTCGACGGCCGGGCGCGTGATGATCAGTTTCGACGCGGCTTTGTTCTTCAGCGCAGCAGCACCGGCTGCCACAGCCAGAAACGTCTTGCCGGTCCCCGCCGGTCCAACTCCGAAAATGAGATCGTTTTTAGTCCCCGTCAGCAAATCAAGATATTTCGCCTGGGCATTGGTTTGCGCCCTGATGGGGACCTTTAATCCGGTCAGAGTTTGATAATTCTGCTCAGGGCTACGCGCCTGTTCAAGCGCGCCCTCAAGCGCGGGAATGCCGGCTTGCGGGTTTTGCACCAGCAACGTTTCGAATGCGGTCAGTGCGATTTGCACGCTGGCGATGGCTTCCGCTGACCCTTCCAGTTTGATCCCGCCGCCTTGACTTTCGAGTTTCAGATTACCATCCGACAGCTCGGATTCCAGATATAGCAAGTTCATGTGATTTGGGCCGCAAATCACCGGCAAAAGGGACGCATCCTTGGGGGTCCAGACCTGACTCAAGCGGCGACCTCAGCGGATTGCCCAGGTAGAGCGCCAGCGAGCGAGTTTAAACTCGCGCCTTCAATGGTCACGTCGATGATCTTTCCGATCAGATCGGGGGCAGCATTGAAATGTACCGCTTGCAGCCACGGCGAGCGGCCATGCATCTGCCCCTCCTTGCGACCTTTACCAGTGACAAGAATTGGGATGGTCTGGCCAATCTTGGACGCATTGAAACGGGTCTGTTGTTCGCGCAGCAAGGCCTGCAAGGCTTGCAACCGTTCATTCTTGACGTCTTCTGGCACCTGCCCAAACATTTCTGCTGCTGGCGTACCAGGGCGTTCGGAATATTTGAACGAATAAGCGATCGCGTAATCGACCTGGCGCACGAGATCCATCGTATCTTCAAAATCCTTGTCGCTCTCACCTGGAAAGCCGACAATGAAGTCTGAGGCCAGCGCCATATCTGGGCGCGCGTCTTTCATGCGACGCATGATGTCGAGATAATGCTCCCGCGTGTGGCCGCGATTCATCGCCTTGAGAATATTGTTCGACCCCGATTGCACGGGCAAATGCAGGAACGGCATCAGCTCCGGCGTATCCGCATGCGCGGCGATCAGATCATCATCCATATCGCGCGGATGACTGGTCGTGTAGCGAATGCGGTCAAAATCACCAATCTTGGCGAGATGGCGCACCAATTGTGCCAGCGTCCACTCGTCGCCGCCGCCAATTTTAGGCGCCGCGCCATGATACGCGTTGACGTTCTGGCCGAGCAATTGCACTTCGCGTACGCCTTGGCTCGCAAGGCTGCGCGCTTCGATTGTGATGTCGTCAACCGGGCGAGAGAGTTCTGCCCCGCGTGTGTAAGGCACGACGCAGAAGGTGCAGAACTTGTCACAGCCTTCCTGCACAGACAGAAACGCCATCGGTCCGTCCGCTTGTCGCGTTTTTGGCAACGCATCGAACTTTTCCAGCGTCTCAAATTCCGTTTCCAGGCGTTCGCCGGTCGAGCGATGCACGCGCGCAATCATCTCTGGCAGCTTGTGATAGGCTTGTGGGCCCAGAACCAGGTCGACGGCAGGTTGCCGGCGCATGATTTCAGCGCCTTCAGCCTGGGCGACGCACCCGGCGACCGCAATCGTCATATTGCCGCCCTGCGCCTGTTTGAGCTTTTTGATTTTGCCGAGTTCGGAATAGACTTTTTCAGTTGCTTTTTCGCGAATGTGGCAGGTGTTCAGAACGACCAGATCCGCGCCTTCAGCTTGTTCCACGGGGGCATAGCCGATGGGCGCCAGCACATCTTTCATGCGCTCACTGTCATAGACATTCATCTGGCAGCCATAGGTCTTGATGAAGACCTTTTTGCTGTTCGTATCTGGGGTCGTTTTGGTCATCGGGCGGCTTATGACAGAAAACCGCCCGAAAAGCCATATCTGGGTTCAGTCTGAACCCCTAAAAAATCGCGTAAAGGGCTTTCACGGCAACAACGAGGAAGACCGAGCCAATCGCGGTCAAGATCGCGACATAAGTGCCCTCACGGAGCTTGTCATGATCCAAAATCGGACCGTTGAATTTTTCGCGGCGGAGCTCCGCCTGATCGTGGATGGGGAATGAAGCCATAGCTGTTTCCCTCCTTTCTCGAACTTTACTTGACCGGCACATTTATCACAGTTTTACGGCAATACAACGAAATCGGAGCAAAAATATGAAGTTATACGGATTAAAAATAGGATAGAACCGGAGGTTTTGAGCCTGTGGATAAGATTTTGCCTAGTGACTTCAATCGCCTAGCGCTGGACGCGATCGAGAAATACCTGCAGAAAAAAATGCATGAGCCGGATCATCCTCTTCAATAAGCCATTTGGCGTTCTGTCGCAGTTTACAGATCGCGGAACTGCCGGATCACCGCGTGAGACACTCTCAAATTACATCGATTTTCCAGGGGTTTATGCGGCCGGTCGGCTGGATCGTGACAGCGAAGGGCTGTTGGTGCTTACGGATGACGGCAAGCTGCAAGCGAACCTGACCCAGCCGCGCAACAAGACGCCGAAAACCTATTGGGCACAAGTGGAAGGGATACCAGACGAAACCAGCCTCAAAGCGCTCAGAACCGGGGTCACTTTAAAAGACGGCAAAACAGCGCCTGCGCACGTCGAACAGATGGATGCACCGCAAGCCCTTTGGCCGCGCACGCCGCCTATTCGCGTTCGCAAGTCGATCCCGGACTGTTGGATTTCGCTGACCATAACCGAAGGCCGCAATCGACAAGTGCGCCGCATGACGGCTGCGATCGGACATCCAACATTGCGGCTGATCCGCTATGCCGTCGGAAATTGGACTCTAGACGGACTGAACTCTGGCGACTGGCGTCAGGGCTAGTTTCGCGCGAGGCGCGCTTTCGTCATGCCGGCATGTGGTTTTGCGTTGGCTGGGTCGTCCGGCCAGTCATGCTTCGGATAGCGCCCCCGCATATCCTTGGCCATGTCGCCGTACCCTCCCGCCCAAAAGCCCGGCAGGTCTTGCGTTGTCGCCACCGGTTTTCCGCCCGGTGACAGGATCTGTAATGTTACGGGAACCCGCCCATCCGCGACATTGAGATGCTGAGGGGCGCCATATAATTCCTGCGCCTTGCATTCTACCAACGGCGCACGATCATCCAGCCAATCCACTTTCGCCTTGCGGCCTGATGGCAAGTTCAGGCTCAATGGCGCCTGTTGATCGAGCTTTTGTGGCAGAGGCCAATCTAGTTGTGCTTTCAGCGCGTCGCGCAGCACCGCAGGCGAGGGCGTTTTAAAGCTGGCCGTCGAGAGCACCGGTCCGAGCCATTCCGAAATGCTGCTCTGTAAGTCCTCTGACTGCCAGTCAGGCCAGGCCTCTTTCGAGACTGCGCGCAGGCAAGATAGGCGCGCAATCATCTCATCGATCGACAGATCCAGACCGGTCGGGCCAAACCCTTCGCGCGCGATATGAGCCAGAAATGCCGCGTTCGCGACCTCAACAGATGGTTTGGGGAGCGGTTGCTGGTTGAGAATAATGGCGCCGATAGCTTTCACTCGGCGCGTTTGAAAACTACCGGTTTTTGGGTCAAACTCAGCTTCGTCCCGCGTTTCGAGCGCCCCGAATTCGAGCGCTTTGGCTTCGGTGAGCGGCGCCGCCAGCGTGATGCGAGCAGATTTCGCCCCTCCCACCATGTCCGCGACCACCAGCCATTCTGATTTGGCCAGGCTCGAGGTCGCATCAACTTGTCCGGCGCGGCCTGATGCCAGCACGTACTGATCCTCTGTGCCGCTTCGTTTGCGCGCAATCATATCCGGCCAACCCGCCGCCAGGATATCGGCCGGCGCGCCTGTGGGCGAGGCCGACCCGCCCCATCGCGCCGCTTGTCGGCGTAATTGCTTGGCGCGTTGACCGCTATCTTGTTCGAACCGCGCCAGCCTTTCCGTCAGATCTGCACTGTTTCCGCCGACGCCGCGTTCGCTGGCCAACGCCGCGATGCGCGCCGCCAGTGCCTTATGCTCGGGGGCTGACGCGCCAACAATCAAAGCAGCCAGGCGCGGCGCCATTGGCAATTTGATCATGTCTGCGCCTCTGTCAGTGAGCACCCCTGAATCAGTCAAAGCGCCCAAAGCGACGAGATCTGCGGTGGCGGCGGTCAACCGGCCGGAGGGCGGCGGCGTCAGCCAGGTTAGCGCAGCGGGGTCAGTTTCGCCCCATTCCGCCAAAGTTAGAACCAGGCCCGACAGGTCTGCATTGCGAATTTCAGGCTCAGGCGCCGCGGTCAGGCCGCGTGATTCAGCTTCGTCCCAGAGGCGATAGCAAATGCCGGGGCCAAGCCGCCCAGCGCGCCCCCGGCGCTGATCGACATTGGCGCGGGCCGCTCGAACGGTTTGCAGCTCGGTCGATACCCCGCCTGGGACGAAACGCGGGACGCGAGCATAGCCGCTATCGACAACCACCGACACGCCATCAATCGTCAGCGCACTTTCGGCGATATCGGTGGCCAACACGATCTTGCGTCCGCCATCCTTGCGAGGCTGTATCGCGGCATCCTGCTCACGCGGGCTCATGGCGCCGAACAAAGGCGCGATCAGAATGTCATCGCTAACGCTCAGGCGTTCGGCCGTTCGGCGAATTTCGCCAGCGCCTGGTAGGAAGGCCAGGATTGACCCGTCCGTCTCGCGCGCGGCACGTTCAATGGCGCGCGTCATTTGATCTTCCAGACGCGCTTGCGTGCGGCCCAGATATCTCGTCTCGATGGGAAACTGGCGCCCTTCGCTTTCAATCACCGGGGCATCGAGTTTCTGCGCCATGCTGGCAGTATCGAGGGTCGCAGACATGGCCATCAAATGCAAATCGTCGCGTAAGGCATTCTGGCTCTCAAGCGCCAGCGCCAAGCCGAGATCCGCGCTTAAGCTGCGTTCGTGAATTTCGTCGAAAATCACTGCGCTGATACCGGTCAATTCCGGATCTGCGAGGATGCGGCGCGTGAACAAGCCGTCTGTGATGACTTCAACTTTTGTCTCCGCGCTCACCTTCCGATCGACGCGGGTCGACAAACCCACACGCTGACCAAGCCTTTCGCCGAGTGTTTGCGCCATGCGATTGGCCGCCATGCGCGCGGCGATCCGGCGCGGTTCAAGCATGATGATCTTGCCGGGAAGGGCATCGAACCCGTCGATCATCCCGGCCAAAGCGAGTGGCACACGCGTGGTTTTCCCAGCCCCCGGGGGCGCACCGAGAATCAATCGCCGGCGCGCCCGCAGCGTCGCTGCAATATCCGGCAGCAAAGGTTCGATAGGCAGATCGCTCATAAAAACAGTCATGTCCTCAGTCATGCGCTTTGCCAATCACCCGTTTTCAACTAAAGGCAGGCCTTACCGATTTGGTGGAGACCCCTTCGTGACCCAGTCGCCAGAATTTTCAGTTTGCGTGCCGATGCATAATGAATCCGGAAACGCCGAACAATTGATCGATGAAATCGCTACAGCACTGTCTGGGCGGGCGTTCGAAATGGTCATCACCGATGACGCATCGACCGATGATACACGTGCGGTGCTTGCCGGTCTGAAAGCAAAATACCCCGAATTGCGGGTGATCTCACATCGCAAGAATGCTGGTCAGTCTCGGGCGCTGCGGACCGCGATCGAATATGCGCGTGCGCCGATTATCGGCACCCTGGATGGTGATGGCCAGAATGACCCAGCTGATTTGCCCGCCTTGTATCGCAGTCTGACCCGGGCGGATGCACCGGAAGGCCTGGTCATGGTGATGGGTCGCCGCGCCAGCCGCAAGGACACGGCCTGGAAACGGTTCGGATCGCGATTTGCCAATGCGTTTCGTAAACGGCTCCTGCGGGATGATTGCGATGATAGTGGCTGCGGTATCAAAGTGATGCAGCGCGAGGTGTTTCTGGCGCTGCCCTTTTTTGATCATATGCACCGTTACATGCCGGCTCTGATGAATGCTGAGGGGCATAAGGTTGAGTTTCTGAACGTGAATCATCGCGAGCGCGGTACGGGTCAGTCCAAATATACAAATTTTGGGCGTCTCGCGGATGCGTTTTCCGATTTGCGCGGCGTGATGTGGTTGATCCGGCGCCGTCGCAATCCCGGCGGCTCAGACGAGATCTAGACGTCGAGATGGTCCAGGATAAAGGCGCGGCGGCCAGCTAGGCTGGTTTTCGGGACATCGAGAATGACATAGCCAGATTGACGATAGGCTTGCCGGGTGAGGTCGCCAAACGCGGCCGCGCCTGCAAAATCAAGCCGTCGCTCCTGGTCTGAATGGTAGATGTCTCGCCAGGCGGGCAAGAAGAAGATCAGGGGCTGATAGCGCATGCGCTTGATCTCGGCCCGCAATTCAATGTCGGGCGATTTGTAATAAGCGCAAAATGCCAGCAGATCTGGCAAGCCACGATCAAATAAAGAGAGACCGGAGGCGGTTTCAAAGTCCTTATCCATCGTCTCTTGCATGTGCTGAATGAAGGCGCCCGGATCCTGGTCACCTGTTACCGTGCCGCCGCTTGCCCGTTGCTCTGAAAGCACGCGCCGCGCGGCTTCAGGGACGGTGTTCACATCGCTTGAAAGCGCCTCAAGCAGGCTGGTTTTCCCTGACCCTGGCGGGCCGGTCAGGATGAAAAAGAGTGGGGCTGGGGGAAGGTTCACAGATATGCTCACTTTGCATTAAGCTGTATTACGGTTAACTGGAGCTGCGAAGAGACGCCACCGTCTCAGATCAAAGTCATGGACCCGCAGCCAGAAAGGCCCGGGGCCGCGTAGAAGGGGTAATCTGATGCGAATCCTGTTGAGCGCATTTCCGCTATTTATCATTCCGGTCGGAATTTACTGCTTGATTGCCCTCACCACGTCGGGCGACCCGGTCACCTTGACCCATGGCGCGACGGTTTTGAGCGAGAATGCGTCGCCGTTAATGGGTGTGCTTGGCGAGAAATTCTTCGCGATTCCAATGATTAGCGGTAAGATCGAATGGGTCTTGACCAAAGGCGATGCGCTGCTGCTCTTATCGATTGGCATTCTGTTTATGGAAATATTGAAGTCGACCAGCACCGGTACGGCAACGATCATGAACCATGCCTTGTCTATGATCGTATTTATTGTCTGCCTGATGCTATTCTTGCTGCATCAGAATTTTGCGACCTCAGTCTTCTTCATCCTAACAGTGATGGCCTTGCTGGATGTATTGGCCGGCGTTGTCGTAACGATTGTGGCCGCGCGACGCGATTTTGGCGTCAGCGAAGGCTTTGTCGGTTAGATTCAACCCAATCCGTCACATATCTGCAAAAATATACTGACGGGCGCTTCACAGCGCCCGTTTCTGTTTTAGGGTGCCGGTCAATTGCGAAATTATAGCTCTGCCGGGGAGGCATTATGGAAGCGTTTTACGGGTTCGTAGACAATCTAAGCGGATTTATCTGGGGCGGATCATGGGGAGCGACACAAGTCCTTCCCTTTGCGCCGCTCGCAGTATTCCTTTTGGGATCGGGTCTATTTTTCATGATCCGCTTGGGTGGAAGACCTTTGCGACGGTTCGGTCCAGCTCTGGCCGAGGTTTGGGCCGGACGCAAAGGCGACGATGATCCCAACACGATTACAGCCTGGCAGGCGCTGTCTACCGCACTCTCAGGGCAAGTCGGTACGGGTAATCTCGCAGGCGTTGCGACGGCGATCACGCTGGGTGGTCCGGGCGCAATTTTCTGGATGTGGCTGACCGCTTTGTTCGGAATGGCGCTAGCTTTCGCCGAGAGCTCACTCGCCATCAAATTCCGTGAACGCGATCAATATGGCCGCATCAATGGCGGTCCGATGTATTATATCAAGAACGCTTTGGGCAAGAAATGGGCCTGGCTTGCGGTCTTCTTCTGTATCGGTACGCTTTTCTCTGCCACGGCAACCGGCGGCATGGTGCAGGCGAATTCGATCACACAAACGATCGTTCGCAGCGGGGCTGATTTGGGCATCGGTGTTCCGACCTGGAGCGTTGGTCTCGTCCTGTCTGTGATGACGTTCGCCGTCATTATTGGCGGTATCAAATCGATTGGTAGTGTCGCGGGTCGCGTGGTGCCATTTATGGCCCTGTTCTACGTGCTCGCCGCCTTTGTGGTCCTGATGATGAATGTCACAGAGATTCCAGCGGCGCTCGCATTGATTGTGAAATCTGCTTTCGGTCTAGAACAGGCGGCAGGCGGTCTCGCCGGTTACGGCATGGCTGCTGCGGTTCGCGCGGGTGTTGCCCGCGGTTTGTTCTCGAACGAAGCAGGGCAGGGCTCTGCGCCTATCGCCCACGCCGCGGCGCAGACGCGCAACCCGGTCAAGCAAGGCGAGATCGCGATGATCGGTGTGTTCATCGATACGCTGGTCATCTGTACCATGACGGCATTGGTCATCCTGACCACCACCGGAACCTGGGTCACCGCCGATGGCGGCGAAACCCAATACATTTGGCTGGCGGCGGATCTGGAAGCGTCAGCAATTACCAACGCGGCCTATGAAGCAGCGTTTACCGGAGGTGGATGGATCGTCACGATCTGTCTCGCTCTATTCGCGTTCACCACGATTATCGGCTGGTCCTATTATGCCGAACAGGCGATCACCTATTTGGTGGGAGAATGGGCGACCAAACCTTTCCGCTATGTTTGGGTCTTTGTGATTTTCATTGGCGCAATGGCACAAGTCGAGTTTGTCTGGAAATTTGGTGACTTGGCGAATGCGTCCATGGCGCTGCCAAACTTGATTGCGATCTTGCTCCTCTCGGGCGTGGTTGTCGCGATGCACAAAAAGAATGGCGACCCCGACACCGAAGATGGTAATTCCATCATGCTGAAAGGTGAAGGCGTCGAATAAGCTTCCACCCAAACCAACTCAAGCGGGCGCTCTTCGTGGGGCGCCCGTTTTCGTTTGGCGTTAAGGACTGCCGCCTAGACTGGCTGGATGTCTGACACCACGCGCATTGAGGCCTTTCTGGAAATGATGTCCGCCGAACGCGGCGCATCGGCAAACACGCTCGACGCTTATGGACGTGACCTGCTCGACGCGTCCGGCTATCTGGGCGGGCATTTGTGTGGCGCCGATGCGGGCGACCTATCCGATTGGTTGCAGAGCCTTGCCAAAGATGGGCTCGCGGCCTCGACCCAGGCGCGGAAGCTGTCTTCGCTCAAGCGCTTCTTCCGATTTCTGTTCGAAGAACGCGATCGCAAGGATGATCCAACCTCGAAACTGGATGCGCCAAAAGTGACGCGCGATGTGCCTGACGTGCTGTTGAGAGAAGAGGTCGATCGGCTGTTGCAAGTCTGCGCGGATGATGCGCGCCTGACCTGCCTGATGGAGTTGCTCTATGGCGCCGGTCTGCGGGTTAGCGAGCTTGTCAGTCTGCGTCTCGGCGACTTGCCACGGCGCCGTCTGGGCCTTTGGGAAACGCGGGAAATGATTGTCCGCGGAAAAGGTGGTAAGGAGCGAGTGTGCCCCTTGGGCGCGCCGGCTTTGCTGGCGATGCGCAATTGGCTGGACGCGCGCGATGACGACAAATATGGCACCGGCAGCGGCGCGTTTCTATTCCCTTCGAGAGGCAAATCCGGGCATTTGACCCGACGAAGACTGGCACAATTGCTGGAGAAACTTGCGCAAACCGCGCAAATCTCTGCAGAGCGCGTGCATCCGCATGCGTTGCGACATGCTTATGCCACGCACCTGCTGCA
>JBCCDZ010000006.1:0-29909 GCA_039030525.1 Pseudomonadota bacterium
ACGGGCACAGATGAAAGCGGAATGTGATTTCGTTGTCGAAGGATCGGCTGACTGAGGGTCTTGTACGACGTGCAGTATGCACGACACAGTCTGGTTTGAAATCCAGGGCCTTCCAGCCGTTACCATCGCATCAAGCGAATTTCACAATGCCGCCGTCACACAGCGCGAAGCCTTGGGCATGGACGATGCCCGCTTCGTCCTGGTCGATCATCCCATCCAGGATGCGACCGATGACGAAATGCGCGCCAAAGCGGCTGCGGTCTACGATAAAGTGGTGGGTGCGCTCACCGCTTAGACACACCGCAATTGACGAATTGAGCAGCCCGGTCGAAAGATCGGGCTGTTCGCTTTTCAGCCGTTTCATTCTGAACGGACGCAACCAAAGGAATGCGCGATCGTGCAAGTCTCTTCATCGGTTCCAGTAACGCGCGATCTCGTTCTTTTGGGCGGCGGGCACACGCATGCATTGGTGTTGCGTAAATGGGCGATGAACCCGCTGGCGGGCGTTCAAGTCACACTCGTCGATCCCGGCGTTAAAGCGCCTTATACGGGCATGCTGCCAGGCTACGTTGCCGGTCACTATGACCGCGATGAATTGGATATCGATCTGATGCGACTGGCACGTCAGGCCGGTGCACGATTAATCGTCGATCGCGCGATCGCAATTGATACCACACAAAAACGCGTCCAACTCGCAAACCGCCCTGCCATTGCGTATGACACGTTGTCGATTGATATTGGCATCTCCTCGAAAACGCCGCCGCAATCATTGCATCATCCAGTGATAACGCCCGCAAAGCCGCTTGGGCCATTTGCGGATAAGTGGTCTCAGTTGGTGGAACGCACAGAAACCAACGAAACCGCGCCTAAAGTCGCGGTTCTTGGCGGCGGCGTCGCAGGGGTCGAATTGGCTTTAGCCGTGGCCCATCGCCTTGCTAACGCCAATGCGCAGAAACCGTCGGTCCGGATCCTTGAATCCGGGAAGACGCTGTTACGAGAGCTCAATGCGTCGGCCCGGCAGCGCCTGCTCTCGGAACTCGGCAAAGCCGGCATTCAAATAGAGACTGAGGCCGACGATTCCGCTTTGACGGATGATCTCGATTTCATTGTCAGCGCAGCGGGCGCGGCGCCCTATGCCTGGATCGCTGATACAGGCCTGTCCCTCACAGACGGATACATTCAGGTCGATAAATATTTGCGGTCGACCAACGCACCGGACGTGTTTGCCGCAGGTGATTGCGCTTTTCTCTCGCATGCGCCGCGCCCCAAGGCGGGCGTGTTCGCCGTTCGTCAGGCGCCCACTCTGTTTCACAATCTGCGTGCACAACTCTCTGGCGGCCAATTGCAAGCTTACACGCCGCAGCGATCCTATTTGAAACTGATTTCCCTGGGTCGAAAATCCGCCGTCACTGACAAGTGGGGGATCGGCGTGTCGGGCGATTGGGTCTGGCGCTGGAAAGATCGCATCGATCAAGCCTTCATGGCGCAGTTTAAAGCGGCAAAACCAATGCCCGCGCCTGACCGACCGCAGGCATTGGCTTTGGGCGCTGCAGAACTGTTGGAAGCACACGATCAGGCCTGCGGGGCTTGCGGCGCGAAAGTGGCGCAAACACCTTTGACGGACGGCTTGAGCGCCGCCAGCGACATTTCTCTGCCCGAAGATGCGGCCATTGTTGAGACGGACACTGGTTTCGAAGTTTTCACGACCGACCATCTGCGCGCCTTCAATGCAGATCCCTACACGTTGGCGAAAGTCGCGGCGGTTCACGCACTTGGCGACATTTGGGCCATGGGCGGTGAGCCGAGCACCGTCCTGGTGCATATTATACTTCCACCGCTGGCCGCGACCAAACAGAGCGCGATGATTGCCGAAATCACAGCTGGCGCGAATGAGATCTTTGAACAATGTGGGACAAAAATCGCAGGCGGACACACCAGCAATGGCGCAGAATTGACCATCGGGTTTTCGCTTTCGGCGAAACTCGATCAACCGCCAATCCAGCAGTCAGGCGCACAATCTGGCGACATGCTCGTACTGACCAAACCAATCGGCGCTGGCGTGCTTTTGGCTGCCGAGATGCGCCAGCTTGCAGATGGTGAACACGTCCACTCAGCGATCGCTACGATGTGCCAGATGCAGGATCAAGCGGCGGCCATGCTGGCGCGGCACGCGACTGCAATGACGGACGTAACCGGGTTTGGTCTGGCCGGGCACTTGTTGAACATCCTGACCGCATCGAATGTGGGGACTGAACTTGATATTGCCAGCATACCCGTATTTCCCGGCGCGGCACAGTTGAGCGCACGTGGCGTCAGAGCCACCCTGTGGCCAGAGAATGCCAGGCATGTGGCTGATTTCATCGACGCGCCCATCGATTCCGTCGAGCTGCTCTTCGATCCTCAGACCTGTGGCGGTTTGCTCGCGACCCTTCCAGAAGAGCAACTCCCCGACGTGTTGCGTGCGTTCGAAGCGGCGAATGAACCGATATGGCAAATTGGCCGGATATTGAGCGGTCCTGCACACATTCATATCCTTTGATTCACACGGCTCGCCGCGCTAGGCAGAGGCGCGCATCAGGCTGAGGTAACGAAACCTTGAGTTGCAGCGCGTTGGGCTCAGGCTAAACCGGTCTAAACTGAGTAGGGTTTGCGGTCGAACCTGTTCAACAGCATTTGATGGAGCGTTATGAATGATGCTTGCGCGGAGAAAGACTGCTGCGTCAGATCAATCGCGGCCGCATGGTTCGCGCCCGGCTCAAGACGCTTCCGCGTTACGCGCGCAACTGACCCAGGTCGGCACAGGCGGCATCGCCCTGCGGGTCATGATCCACCGTGAAAAACTGTCATCACGTCGCCCATTGGTCATCATCAACTCGGTCGATTTTCCGATGCCCCCTTCGCAGAGGTTTTGCGAACAAATGTGGACGGCAGGGCATCAGGTCATTTTCATAGAGCGCCCAGGATTTGGCAGCTCACGACCTTTGCCGAAAATCCTGCTGGAAGATGCGCAGATCCAGAGCGGCGCGACGGTCGCCGCAGAAGCGGCCCTGTTATACACTTTGCTCAACCAAATGGCGCTGAAAGACATTGTTCTGCTAGGCATGGGCAGCGCTAATCCGGTTTGCTATCGCCTGGCGCGACTGTCGCCTGAGATTGCGCTCTCAATCTTCTCAAATGCGATGTTCAATCAGAACATCTGGAACGTGTTTCGACCCAACTGGTTCCAGGGCATGTTGCGGCAGACCGTGGTCTCCTCGGCAGGTCTGAAATTCGCAGCCTATGGCGTAAAACACCAGCTTCGTCGCGCGCCCTTATCTTTCTATCGCCAGCTTCTGCAGAAGAGCCTCGGCGACCTGCAATACCTTGAACAGAACCAACACGACTTTCTGTGGGCCAGTGAGCTGATCCGAAATATCGATACGGCGACATTCAATTACGATTTGCGCATGTCGCTCACCGATGATGAGCGACTGCATGACGACTTCTTTCAAGGCCTGAACGCAGTCGCCTTGTCCGGTAAGGAAACAACGGAGCTTTGGCAAAGCGAGATGGAGTCAGAGACGACCCGCTTATCCCTGCCCCTGATTTATGCCCGCAGCGGCGATCTGTACGCACCTTATGCGTCGCCGGGCTGCTTGCTCGCGGCGATTGATGAACATTCCCGGATCAAGGCACAGCGAGCTGCGCCCGGCTGATCCGGCGCCGCACGCAGATATCAATTGATCCAGATCGGTGAAGACCAGGCGCGTTCCTGTAGGGTCGTGGGCAGATTTGGATTAGGCGGGGTACCAGCGCGCACAGCATCCCATGTGCTCCACCGACAGGTTGGGTTTTCAAGCACCCGAACATAATAGGCTGAGACCTGATCCGGTTGATAGTCCGGGTCGCTCCATAGAGCTTTTAGCTCGCCAACCCCCGTTCCAGGTGTGGTATTGCAAGTCCCGACATCAACGCGCGCGCCATTATCAGAGCAGCGATGCGTTTCAGGGTCAGGCGTTTCACCGCCGGAACAGGCGACATCATATACCACCTCTTGCGCGACGCCATCGCGCGCCGACACTTTGACTATCTGCAAGCGCTGCAATGGCGCAGAAGACGGATCCTGAATCGCCCAAGCGACAAAGCTCGGGCTAGCGTCAGCCGCGCCTTCAAGCTCGCTCCCCATGGGCACGCCTTGTGCGTAGGCTTGCTCCAGCAAGTCGGGGGACTCAATGATATTGGCAGCGTAGTCACCTGCGAATAACCGCACTTTCATACGTGGACCTGTGGTCCCAAACGTCTCGCGGCGGCGCATTGCACCAAACAAGTCGTCGCGGGTATTGGCTTCCGCCCAGACCCCAACCAGGCCGCTAGCGCTAAACTTGCCACCCGTCAAAACACGCCGATTGTCTGCGTCCGGAACGCCGTCCCAGGTCGAAAATCCGTCCGGGGGCACAGAGCTACGCTGTTGCGGTCCTGCGCCATCGGTTGGGAATTTCCCCCAATGGGTTTCTTCTTTCAGGGTCGCAGCTGCGATATGCGTGTCGCTCGAACCGATGAACCCAAATGCGTAGGGATTGGCCCCCAGCGACTCTTCCAGCGCAATCCCACGCGACAAAGCCGGGCGCACAAAATCCCCGATATTCAAAGTCGATTTCGCAGAACTGCCGATGAAGTAATCATAATGCTCAAAGTCAGCCCACTCATCATTTGGCGAAAACATCGGATGGGTTTCTGACGTGCCTTTGATCTGCGTGATTTCCACCAATGGCTCATTCTCGAGCCGGGTCAGTGCGTAGGCTTCCGTCAAAGGCTCACCATTATAGGTTTCGAGCGCAAACATTTCGCCATTCGAGCCATTTGAATTGTGCGGGATCGCAATCGCATCGACACCTTGCGCGCGCTGCTCTGTCATCCAGGCCCAAAGATCTTCCGGGTTGGTCGAATCGAGCGTCGAGAAAACCTGGTCCGGCGCCTCATTTTTGAAGATGACATTGCGATGCAGGTTTGCCGCTGAGCCATTCAATTGGCTCACAATCGTCATGGCGGTGAATTCGTAGCCAGCAAATGTCGTAAACGTGCCAGGATCATTGTGCCGCTCAGCCGCGTTGATGGTTTCCGCCCAAATCTGATTCATGTGAGACTGATCACGAATCTCCTCGATCGGTTGGCCGGTCACAAATGAAACACCGATGGACGCAAACGTCTCGGCCGCTTGCGCGCCATCTTCACCAAACGCGCGTTGTGCTGTCAGCGTTCTCGACAAGGGATGGTTGGGATCATCCATGAATGGAATGACGCCAAGATACTCGCCATGATCAGTGACCGCCAGGAAATCCAGCGGCGGTCCTTCAAGCTGAATTTCATACCCGGCATCGTGGGGAATTGTTTCACCTTTGGCGAAGCGGTAAGCGTCATCGGGCGTTCGACGAACACTGAATATGTAAGCGTCAAAACTGTTTTGTGTGTGCACATGCAAATCGCCGAAATACGCGTTTCGAGTCGCGACCTTTTCGATCTCACCGCTCACCTCCGGAGTCGTTTCAGACGCCACGGATGAGTCCTCAGATGACGGTCCGGAACAGCCCATCAATATGGCGCTGAGCGCACCCAGTATAAAGGTACGATGCATCGAATCCTCCCAAAAACTCCCGCCTCGTAGCGTGCCTGTTATTCATGCAATTGTCCACGTTGCCCCAGGAGAGTCGGGCGTGTCCATCAGATTTCGACACTAGGCGCGCCAGATTTTACTGCTACAGTAACGGGGGAGAAACATCAGTGCTCAGACAAATGAGCCGGTTGGGAGGAAATCATGAATCGGATGCTCGCGGCATCTACGCTTGCGCTCGCCATGGCGCTGGCTGGATGCAATCAGACAGGCGAAACGCCTGCGACTTCATCAAATGATGCGGACACACAATCAGCGGACAGCGCCGCCTCAGAAACCGCGCGAACCCCGGGCTATAGCGAAACGCGCAACGCCTATTTTGGCGATTTGCACATTCATACCCGCAACAGTTTCGACGCTTATATTTTCAATGTCCGGCGCACCGCTGATGATGCTTACCGCTTCGCCAAAGGGGAAACCATCAAACACCCCTCAGGCTTCGATATGACGATTGCTGGCGGTCCACTCGATTTTTATGCGGTCACCGATCACGCCGAGTATCTCGGTGTTCTGCCGGCAATGAATACGCCCGGCACAGAGCTGAGTGAGCTGCCTAGGTCGAAAGACATGTTCTCGACCGACCCGGCAAAGATCACGGCCGCATTTCAAGGCGTCGGTGCATCTGTGCGATCGGGAGAGAAAATCGAAGAGATGTTCGACGCTCCATTGATCAATTCAGTTTGGCTTGAAAATGTCGCCTCGGCTGAACGCTACAATGAGCCCGGCGTTTTCACCACATTCTCGGCTTACGAATTCACCTCCGTCACCACCAATCGAGACGATGGCACTTTCGGTGGTGGTAATTTGCACCGCAATGTATTCTTCCGCGATCAGGCCCCACTTCAGGCTTTCTCGACACTTGACTCAACCAATCCCGAAGACCTTTGGGACTGGATGGATGCGCAACGTGATCTCGGCTTCGAAGCGATTGCCGTTCCGCACAATTCGAATGTTTCGAACGGACAGATGTTCAAACTCGAGACCTATGATGGCGCACCGCTTTCCGCAGCCTACGCGGATCAGCGTATGCGCAATGAGCCGCTGGTTGAGATCACACAAGTGAAAGGCACGTCGGAAACCCATCCCGACCTGTCGCCAAATGATGAATGGGCCGATTTCGAAATCTATGACCGCTTGCTCGGGGTCTATGATGTATCGTCAACCAGCGGCGGTTATGTCCGAGAAGCATTTGGCAATGGCCTCAGCTTGCAAGAAGAGCAAGGCTTCAATCCATTCCGGTTTGGCCTCGTTGCGGCATCTGACAGTCATGTGGTCGGTGGGGCGTATGCCGAAGATGATTATTGGTCGAAAGTTGGCATCGTCGATGGTCTTCCGATCAATCGCGGCTCGGTTCCGATTTCCCCAGAGCCGGACCCAACCAGCCGCATGGGCGTCAAAGTCGGGACCAGTTGGGACGATCAGCCCGATGTCACGGCGGTCAAAAACGCAAATGAATGGTTCTCCCGCTGGTCTGCCGCTGGCCTCACCGGAGTCTGGGCGGAAGAGAATACGCGGGCATCAATCTTTGATGCTTTCCGGCGCAAGGAGACCTTCGCAACGACAGGCCCGCGCATGAAAGTTCGCTTCTTCGCCGGATTGGAATTCGCCCCCGATCTGGCAAATCAACCCGACCTCCTGGACACGGTTTACGCCACAGGTACGCCGATGGGCGGCGATCTGGTTGGCAATGGTGAGACACCAAGCTTTCTGGTCTGGGCGCAACGCGACGCGAATGCAGGCCTGCTCCAACGCGTGCAGGTCGTAAAGGTGACCAGCGATGGCGAGCAGGTCTTCGACGTGGCCTGTCATAGTGGCGCCCCGGATGCGGACACGCATCGCTGTACGGACAATGGCGCTAGCGTTGACATGGCAACCTGCACGCCTGAGGGCGACGGCGCAGCCGAGCTGAAAACCATGTGGACGGATCCGGAATTCGACGCCGATCAAAGGGCGGCATATTATGTCCGTGTGTTGGAAAATCCCAGTTGCCGTTGGTCAACCTGGGAAGCGCTCAGAGCCGGTGTCACGCCGCGTCCGGATCGCCCATCCACAATTCAGGAGCGCGCCTACACGTCTCCGATCTGGTACGCTCCGGGAAATTAGATGCAGCGTTTGATCAAAGAGCCGCTGATTCATTTCATTCTCATCGCGGTTGCCACATTCCTTGTCTATGGCTGGCTGAGCCATGATCAGGATCGCGCCGACCGAACCATCGTGGTGACCGAAGGGGATCTGGATCGCATGGCCGCTCTGTTCACGGCAGAGGCCGGCACATTGCCGAGCCAACAAGACCTGCGCGCCATGATTTCGGATCATGTTGAGCAGCGAGCGCTCGCCCGCGAAGCGCAACGCCTTGGCTTGGCGCAGGGCGACACGGTTGTTGAACGGCGTTTGGCTCAAAAAATGAGTTTCATGATCACGGATACAGAAGCCATTCCTGATCCATCAGAAAGCGAATTGGAATATTGGTTCAACGCCAATCAAGCGCTTTTCAGCGAGCCTGATCGGCTATCATTCCAACACGTCTACTTTTCGCAGCCAGACGATGTCCGTTTGGGTCAGACGATTCAGAGCCTTGCTGCCCAGCCGGACGCGTGGCGCTCAAAAGGTGATCCGTTTATGTTGCAGCGCGCATATAACGACCTGCCGCCACGCGAGATTGCGCGTTTGTTCGGCGGTGCGTTTGCCACAGCGGTCTTGCAACACGCGCAAACCCTTGATCAATGGTCCGGTCCGATCGAGTCAGCACTGGGCACCCATTTGATTCGCATCAAGGCGGTTCGCGAAGGCGGCCTGCCTGCCCTTGAGCAGATAAGAGATCGTGTCCTGACCCGCTGGCGCGAAGAAGAAGGTCGACGGCAAGCCCGCGCCGCAATCAAAGCGGTCGTCTCGAAATATCAGGTCGAGATTGAAGGCGTACCAGCGCCGTGAATCAATTCGCACGATGGGCCCTCTGCGTAATCTTTTGCGGACTCGTCGCGTTCGAGATGCGCGCCCACGAGGTGAATCCAGCTTATCTCGAATTACAAGAAACCAGCAGCCAAACATTCGCCATCACCTGGAAGCAACCGATCAAGGATGGTCGTCGGTTGCGCTTGACGCCGGTGTTTCCGGACGATTGCACTCAGACAGATTCCGCGATCCGTCCGGTTGGCGCCGCAATCGTCGAGACCTGGACGATATCTTGCAGTCTCAGACAGGGTCAGCTGCGTATTGATGGTTTGCAACGGACGCTTACGGATGTCTTCGTCAGCGTCACATATGCTGACGGTGACCGCATCGCGGTTCTGTTGCGACCCAGTGCCAATGCGTTGGTGCTGGATGCGCCGCAGTCTGGCGCGCCCCTGCTCGCTTATCTTTGGTTGGGTGTCGAGCACATCATCTTCGGATATGATCACCTCCTATTTGTGCTCGGCCTCTGTCTCCTGATCAAGGTTCGAAACCTGTTCCAGACCATTACCGCCTTCACGATTGCCCATTCCATCACGCTGGCCCTGGCCACGCTCGGGGGCGTCAGTCTTCCAGGACCGCCCGTCGAAGCGGTGATCGCAATCAGTCTCGTATTACTGGCCCGCGAAGCATTGCGCGCACAATCGGGCGTCGAAACGATGACCGCCAGACTGCCCTGGCTGGTCGCATTCGGCTTCGGGCTGATCCACGGCTTCGGGTTTGCCGGCGCCTTATCAGATATCGGTCTGCCAGAGCGCCAGGAAGCCTGGGCTCTATTGCTGTTCAATCTGGGGGTGGAGCTTGGCCAAGTGGCCTTTGTTGTCGCCGTTTTGCTGGCCATCTGGTTGATCGCCCGTATCGGAGAGGCCTGGCGTCGCGGAGCACAATTGATGGCAGCTTACCTGGTTGGCATTGCTGGAACCTATTGGGCGATTGAGCGCATTGTGAGTTTCTGAGACTGGAGGCGTTAGGCGAGCGCTTTGACAATGGCGCTGACCAGGTCGTCTTTCTTTTGTTCCATGATTGGCAATTGATCGAAAGGCACCAGCATCGGATGGGTTTTTTGCGCTTCATCGCGAACCGGACCGTAAGTCCACCCTTGCGCGCGACGCTGTTCCATCCATTGGACATGCTGCGCGCCCGCATCAGCGTCCGGATGCTCAAGCACGAATGCAATGCTGGCAAAAGTGGAGTCTTTCATCCATTGTGGCGCGCTATCCCAGTCCGGCATATCGGGCTGGCCGTGCGCCGTACTCCAGGTTCGGATCGCCGCGTGAATAACGCGTGCGACGGGGTCTAATGCGTCTGACATGGTTTGACGCCTCCATGTTGCTCAATAAGAGCTAACAAGGAGGCGCCTCTTTGGAAACTGATTTCGATTCAGGATCGAATAATTCTAAGCGATCGAGCGCAGACCTTTTTGCAGGACGGAGGCATCGACAAATTCCGAACCGGATGCTGATGGCATTGCGCCACGCGTGCGGACCGGCGCGTGGACCAGCGGCATTTCTTCATTCGCGGCGCGCATGCCGACAACTTGGGCTTGCTGCTCGGACTCCTGTTGCAACAACCAATTGCAAATCGGAGCGATCACCGTGCGATAATGAAGCGAATTCTGGATCGGGCATTCCAGGTCTGTCCAAATATCGAGTTGCGCCTGGCGTTGCTCGCGCGTTTCTTCAACATCTTTCACCGTATTCGAGATGGCCGACATCGCGTCCCGGGTCAGTTTTACAGCCACATAGCGGCGAGCGTGCAGCGCCTGACGTGACGTGCGAATTTCGCCAAACTCATTACACAACCAGGTTGCGATCGGTTGTACATTGACGCTGTTGATAAGGAGGTTTCGGATGCCAGCTTCGGTCGCATCGTCGAGACGCAAATATGCGAACAAAGTGATCAGTTCATCGCTCTCCAGCCAGGCATTGACGGCCTGTTGAACGTAATCGCTCGCCTTATGATGATCTTGGCCGAGCTGAAGCGGCAATTGTGGCAATGCCTCAGATGCGAAGCTGAAAGCGCGACGCAGACGATAGCTGACATCGCTCAATTGTTTGCGCTGATGCAGGGCATCACTGCTTTCGAACAGGCGTTCATTGATGGCCGAAACAAGGGCTTCAGCCGCGTTTGATCGCAGGACTGGATTTCCGACACCACGGGTGCCCATCATGAATTCCACGCTCATTTGTTAACTCCTAGCATTACACGTCTCACGCGTATTGATGAGCAAACATCGTGCCAAAAGAGTCTCAAACAGGGAATCTATCGCGTTTTAGGCGAATATTCTCCTAAAAGGCGAAAAATCGTTAAGCGGACCAGCGCACCTCGAAGCGACCTGTCTCTTGCCAATGCTCGCCCGAAAGCGGCGTGGAATAGAGTTTCAGTTCGATCTCATCGAGAGGAATGGCCTTGCCGGTAATCGCATCCTTGGCGCTGACCAAAGACAGGCCTTCGGCGCTGATACCATATTCATCATTCGCAGCTTGTGGCAGCGCGCGTTTGAAGCGGACGTCAACCATAACTTGCTTACCTGATTTCAGCACCAGTTTGTATACGCGTTCTGGCAACATGTGATTGAGGAACCGCGTACGGCCGACAAAGCTGTCCGTCAGCATGCGGGTCTCGCCTTCCATATCACCGGCAGGAAGAATGATATCGCGCTCGGTGAACGGTTTCAGGCCACCAGAGATCCGGCCCCAATGGTTTTGCAGGCGGTACTCGTCATCGACAAAGCTGCGAATGCGCCAGCCAGGAACCATGCCGGACTCGATCGCATTATAAACCACAGTTCCCAGCGCTGTAACGAGTTTGGCGTCTTCGATGACACCTTCTTCGGAAATTGGCAGCCAGTCGCCGGCAAAATAGCCTTTGGCCGTAATAATCCGCGCCGGATCAAGCGGCAGCTTCTCAGACAGGATGCGCTTGGCTTGTGGAAGTTCGGATGGCTTACCGGTCAGGATCACCAGATCGCAATCAAACAGGCCGACATAGCGCGCATGGGTTTCCGCGATATGGGTGAACCACTCGCTGATCACTTTATCCACGCTGGCCATATCAATTTCCAGCGTCTCGCTCGGATTGATAATGTCTTTTTTCAAGCCATCCTTGCGGCCAAGCTCGTTCAAAACCTCAATCTGCCTCATCGCAGCGCCTGACTCGGTCAGGTCCAGGACGATTTCGGAATCGCCTCGCGAGACGCTCCGCAGGATTTGCAGAGCAATCGGGATGAACACTGTGCGCGTGCAGACCAGACGTTGTTGACGTTCGCTCTCGCGCTTGATCTGACGCAGGAAGAATTGCTCAAATCGCTCACGCTCTTCGGCGCCAGCAGAAAATGGTTCGCCGAGTTTCGGCAACAGAACACGTTCGATAATATCTTTGGCCAGACGGTCGCCGGCAATCGTCGTTGAGTCTTTAAACAGCAGCTTGCAGACCAGATCGACGCCCGCGCCGGGCAGTTTGTCTGAATACTCAATCACAGATGTATCCGTCGTGCCGCCGCCAATATCGAGCGTCATGACACGGACGCTGGCATCGGTGCCTTTGCCCCGACCCATCAGTTCGATCCAGTTCTCGCCTGTATCGCCCATATGGTGAATTTCAGAGAAAACGACGGCCAATTGCGGCGCCACCGCTTCGTCCAAGGCCAGGCGAATCTCAGGCGCGCGTCCGTCGCGTTTGATCTGATGTGGATCATCGAACCGGCTCAACAGGAAGATATCGCGTGCGATTTCCCATTTCTCGCGGAAAATCTCGATCTCATCTTTTGTCCAACCGGCAGGGTAGCTCAGCAGGATGTCGCCAAGCTCGCGGCGAAGATACATCTGATTGCCTTTACGCCAGGCTTCAGACTGAATTTGGGCTTGCGCCTGCTCCAGAATGGAAAGCGCCACCCAGATCAGGCTATCGGCGCGCGAATGATTGGCGCGGCGTTCGATTTCAGCGCTCAATTCGGCATCGCGATTGGCCAGAGACCATTTTGTCGTGCCGTTTGGCAGGAACCGGAAAATCGGCCCTTTGAGCGGCACCAGAGACGCAACATCGTCTTCTGACCGGCGCCAGGGTTGAACCTGCATGGTCCAGTGCGTTTGACCATTGGCTCCCAGAGGCGCGTCGTCCCAAACATACATTTTCGGCGAAGACAGGAACGACATGCCGCCGCCTTCAGTTTCGATATTGCTCAGCGCCTGACGCGCAGCATATCCGATGGCCGCCGGAGAGACATTGGCAAATTGGTGCGACGACTGAAACACTTCGCGGTCGCGTTCGCGGCGAGATGTATTGGCAATACGCTCAAACAAAGAGCGCTTGTGATACGTCGGATTGACCGCTTGTGCCAGTTTGCGGGTCGGTTCTGGCTTGAAAACCCCTTCCACCAGCGCAAACCAGCTGTCTGGAATAGCATCATCCAGATCCAGCGCGTCCATATCCAGCGAGTCGAGATCGGTGCCGGGGCGTGGGAAGACGATTGGGCGACAGGCCGAAGACAAACCGTTTTCGATGCCAGACTGTTCCAGCGCCAGGACGACTGTGCGCGAATTCCCGAAATCGACGACGAGATTGACCTTGACCGCGTCACCTGCCTCTTCGAGGAATTTCACGTTCAGGAGCATATCACCATATTTGGTGTCGAGATCGAATTCTTTGTGGATTTTCAGGCTCAGCGTCTCTGGCAGATCGCGGATAGAGCTGGAAATATATGGATTGAAGTTAAATGCAGTAGACGGCATCGACTCGTCACCCTCGACATCATTGATGACGGTCGGCTTGGTTTTTGACGGCGCGTTGTCTGTCGCCAATGCATCGGCCACTGTATAGCCGCGCGTGCTCTTGCCGATGGTCAGATCGATAGCGACCCAAAAGCCTTCTTTGATGGCTTGTTCGCCGTCTTCGTCTAGCGTCGCCTTGGCGCCAAAGCGCCCTTTTAGCCACGGCTTGCCAGCCGGCGAACGCCAATCAGATTCCTCAATCGCGCCGTCGAGCGCGTAAAACACAGTGTACCAACCGGAATCTGGAAACGCATTGATCGTATTTTTCATCGGAATCCCACGCAATAACCCAAGGGCCCTACGTGCCAGAACAGGATTGAAATCGGGTAAAACTTAGCGTTTGAATTTCAATCAAATTGCGACAAATGACTGCATCTGTATTATCGCATTTCAATTGAGAGCTTGGGACGTTGCTGTCATTATGAAAACAAAGATCGCGATTCTCGGCGGTGGAATTAGTGCCCTTGCTGTCGCCTATGAATTGAAGCGCCTCGACTCCGCTGATGCGCTCGACATTACGATCCACCAAATGGGCTGGCGCCTCGGCGGTAAATGCGCCTCCAGCCGCAATGATCGCCCAGGCATGGATTATCGCAGTGAAGAGCATGGCCTGCATGTGCTTGGCGGCTGGTACCACAATACATTTGAAATGCTACGCCGCGTTTATATGGACTGGAATACCCTGCCTGGCGTCGATGCGCGCCCTATTCGAGACGCCTTTCTACCCGTCAATGGAGCCGTCCTTTTCGACGAAAAGCGTTTCCTCTGGATGAAATATGGTTGGCGAAAGATCGCCGTTCGCTTTCCGGAGCCAGTCGGCCAGCCTGGCATCGATATTCCCGACCTTTCGATCGGACGGATGCTGCGCGTGCTGGCACGATGGGTTCAGGAAATTCTGGAAAACGCGTTTGCCAATCTGACCATTGTTCGCTTTGGCATGCGGTTCTTGCGACACTGGTTTGATATTTCAGACGTGGTCAAAACGCTCGAAACCGACGTCATTGAGCAAATGACCGACGAACAGATGCAAGACGCGGCCAATCGTGTGCACATTTGTGCGACCAGTATCGCCAGCGAATGCGAGTCCTTGCTCGATAACATTTCCGACGCCGACGCGGCGCTTTGGTATAATTCCGAAACCGAGAACAGCCCGTCTATCGCTGATCTGGTCACCGCCGGACTGGTCGGGGCATATGTGGTCAAGGGCATGCTCGCCGACCGGCTGATCACATGTGGGTTTGATTCGATTAATTCGGAAGACGCCGCCGAATGGATGCGCCGCCATGGCGCGCCGAATTTTGTTCTTAAATCGCCTTTTGTCGAACTCGGCTATCATTATGCCTTCAGCTATATTGATGGTGATCCGAAACAGCCCAGCATGGCTGCCGGCTCTGCTCTGCGCGGCTATTTGCGCATGTTCTTCGGCCAGGTCGGTAGCTTCTTCTACCACTTCGAAGGCGGCATGGGCGATGTCATCGTCAAGCCATTCTACGATGTCCTCAAAGCGAGAGGTGTGAAGTTCGAGTTTTTCAGCCAAATCACCCGGCTCGACACAGATCCATCAAGTTCGCAGATTTCGGGCGTTCAAATCCGGCGACAAGCGAACGTGACGGCTGGCCGCAATGCCTATGATCCGTTGATTGCTACCCCCAAAGGGCTTCGGACCTGGCCAATATCCCCGTTGATGGAGCAACTTGAATTAGCGCCCGGGCAGACAAAGTTTCCGGATGATTTTGAAGACCCGTTTGATGTCGATCCCAATGATCCGATCGAAGAGCTGATTGCGGGCGAGGATTTCGACCTTGCCATTCTCGCCATTCCTGGCACCGCATTGACCGAAATTTGCCAGCCTTTGGTTGAGGCTGACCCGGCATGGGGAAAATGCCTCAACGCGATGTCGTCCTGCCCGACTGTTTCTGCGCAGCTATGGACAGACAAGACACCAGACGAGCTCGGATGGGGGAAGATGCCCCACATTTCGACGGGCCATGTTCTGCCGCTCAGCACCTGGAGCGATATGAGCCACCTCCTGCCATTGGAAGCAGACAACGCGGCCACTCATTTCAAAGGGCACCATCTATTGTGTGGTCCTTATCCGATGACCGGTGAAACGCCGCGTGACACGACCATGACCTGGTTGAAAAAGAATTTTAGAGACGTGCTCCCGGCCTGGCGCCTGAAAGATCAGGATGTTTCGGAGCGCGCAATTTACGCGCGCCTCAATCACAAGCCGAGCGAGCGCTATATTTTCGGCGCCGCGGGCCATATTGAGGATCGTCTGCGTACAGACGAAAGCGGCTACTCTAATCTGTTCTTGTGTGGCGACTGGGTCCGTAATGGCACTGATCTCGGTTGGGTTGAAGGGGCCGTCACGACCGCGAGGCAATGCGCGCGCGCGATCACAGGCGTATCCATTCGGATTTATGGGGAAACCGATTTTGGCTGATGGCACCGACCGCACGGCGCCCATGACGCCCTTGCAGCGCAGCGAGCGCGTCGCTGGTACGGTCTATGTCATCGATCTGATAGGGTTCTCTCAAATTACCGAGGCTGAGATCGCGCAAAGCGCTCGATCAGGGACCGAGACGGTCACGCGCATGGTGACAGATTTGTTCGGGACATTGATGTCGGAGCTGGCTCTGCGAAACATCCATTTTGGCGGGTTCGCAGGTGACGCCTTGATCGCATGGCAAGCAGGCATGGAAGACGCTCTGCCGGCACTGGAACTTGAAACCTTGGCCGCTGACATTTGCGATCATGTGGCGCCTGGTCTCTCGTGCCGGACAGCCACGGCGCGTGGAACATTTTGGACGTCAGACCTCAAGATCGGCGAAACCGCGCGGCCTCTCGTCTGGGGGCCTTGTGTTAGCGCAGCCTTCGCCGCTCTGGCATCCAAGCCACGCCCGGCTGCCGCAACCAACGCCCTTTCTCACCAGGAACCGGCCGACGGCCATAGCTTCATGGCGACGGCATCTGTGACCGACCGGTGGGCCGTAATCGTCCGCATAATGACCAGCGCGGAATGCGAGACGACTTCTCCAGAGCAGCTTTCCGCGCATCTACAGCGCACGCTGGAAGTAAGCGACGCTGTGACCGCCGAGATCGACAATATCGTTCAGGATGACAAAGGCCTCTTGGTCATCATCGCCCTGGCGGCGTCGCGTGCTGCGGACACCACCCAAAGAGATGTCTTGCTAGACGGTTTAACAATTGCGCGTTCAGGTGGTTCGACGCGCCAACAAACCGCGTCAAGTTTCGGTACGATCTTCAGATGCCAGCCGCGACTGGCCGGCAATCCCATCACGATCACGATTGGCGAACCGATCAATCAAGCTGCAAAGTCTTTGGCACGCGCGCGCAATGAGCAAGAGACCGGGCCTCAGATCGCGCCCGCGACAAAGCCACAAGCATCGAGCGCCGTGATTGGCCGAGACCACGACACCCGACGCCTTTGGCAGGCTTACCAGGCCTCGCAGCACAGCCGACACACAGCCACCCTGACGGCGCCCGCTGGCATCGGCAAAACCACACTCGTTCAAACCCTGATGGCGCAGATCGACGCGCCGGTCGCAAGTGTCGAGGTGACGCCCGGCAGCCAATTCGCACCTTTTGGTTGCGCCCAGGACCTGGCCGAGGCCTGCGGCCTGTCAGCGGCGACTGTGTTTCAGCCAGATGGGCCGTCAGACCTCGCGCGGCGTCTCCCGCCCGTCTTGGTTGTCGAAAACTGGCATTGGTGCGATGAAGACAGCAAACGACTGATCCGCCGGTTACACGCTGAGCGCGAAGCTGGACTGTTGCTGGTTACGTCACGTATCCCGATAGACGATCTCGACGTTGAGACGCGATTGAACGTCACGCCGTTTAGTTTCGAACAGTCGCGCGAATTGATGGAGACACTTGCCCCTGGCCGGTTAAGTGAGCCTCTGCAGCGCTCGGTCTTTGAGATCGCGTCCGGTACGCCCTTCTGGCTGGTGCAAGCGGCGTTGCATTACTCGGACCTCAGCGGGGCAAAGCCGCTCTCCGCAATAACCGGGCTTGAAGGTTTGCTTGCGGCGCGCCGGCGCAGCCTGTCTGAAAACGCAACCGCGCTCTGGCGCCTCTATTGCGCCTGGCGTCTGCCGCTCGAATTCGAAACCGCACGCGACTTGCTGGCCCAGTTCGAGATCCCGATTGCGCCAGAGCATCTTGATGAAATTGAAGCGCTCGGTTGGATCATTCGAGATGAGCTGAGCGCGCGCGACAGCTACCGACCCGCACACGATATTCTTGCTGATTGGGGCGGCTCTGACCTGCCTTTGACCTTCGAGCAGGCTTTGCACAGTGCCATCGCGCGTGCCGTCGCGCGCGAGACGGGGTCGCCATCCCGCATTGCCCGGCACTGGCAGATTGCAGGCCATGACCTGCGCGCGGCCATCTGGTTCGAGCGGGCGGCGCAGTATGCGGACCGGGCTGGCGCGCACAGCCTGACAATCGCGCACTTGGACCAGTCTGAACGCCTTAGCGGTGCGGCGGAAACCCGCAAAGCGGTCCGGGACCTGGAGTATCTCGCCCTGTCTGCAACCGCCAATTGGGGGGTTGGAAAACTGCGACGCGCAAAACAAACATTGATTGCGTTTGATGCCAGCTCAAAGGATGTGCCGAATTGCGCCGCCAAGCGCGCTGCGCTCAGCCGGGCCGCGACGATCCAATCGGAAGTCGGACAGTTTGCGGGTAATTCGAGCCTGATCCTGACCGGACTATTCCGCGGCTGGCGCAACCGCCGCGACGAGTCCGGAGCTTATGAAGTCAAAGCGCGCCGACAAGGCTTTGTTTATTATACGCTCGGCATGCTGCGCCTGCCCGTAAAAGGTCGACTTAACGAACTGATCGACACCGCGCATGGTCAGGGTGAGTATCGCAGCCAAACTTTGCTCGGATGTTCGGCAGGTACCCTCTATATGACTCGCGGTGATTGGCAGGAGGCAGAGTCGGTGCTGGCCTCATGCCACGCCGCAATTGCGCAGACCGATGATCGGCAGATGCTGGGGGTTGCGCAATGCCTGTTGGGGCTCTGTTATCTTTTCCAGGGCGACGCGGATCGTGCGCATGACTGGTTTGAGCGTGTCGCAGATACTGGCCGGGATCAGAACCATCATATGTTCAAAGTCTGGGGCGCCTATGCAAAAGCCGAGGCACGCTTTTATGCTGGCGACGTGGAGCAGGCCTTAGGTCTGGCTTTAGAGGCACGGACCTCGTCGAAGGGTCTGGGCGATCATCAATCGGCCTGCATCATTGAAGGCATTTTGGCACAGCTTTATCTCGCCAGCGGCGATGATGTTCGCGCACGCACGCATGCGCGCTACGCCGCTCGTTTCGTTGCCAAGCTGCCGCCAACCAATTTCAGCACCTTGGAAGGATTTGCTGCGCCAGCGCATGTCGGATCAGAATTGATGCGAAAACACGGCGCCGATCCTGAACTGGACGCGATGATCAAGACCGGTCGAAAAGCGCTCAAATCCTTCGCTCAAGTGTTCAAGATCGCCCAGCCGCGACGCCATTTCGTAGATGGCCTCTCCGCGCGCGCGAACGGACACTCCAAGTCTGCCCTCAAACACTTTCAAAACGCGCGATCCGCGGCAGTCGCGCTCGACATGGAATATGAGCAAAGGCTGATCCAAGCCGCCCTTCACGCATTACAGGAGACCCCAGATGGCGCGTCCACCTAAATACATTGACCCCGCATTGAAGGCGTTTGGGTTGCCGCCCTATATTGGCGAGGATGCGCTGCTGCAAGGCGGTTGGATCGACTCGAGCCAAGGCGCCATACAGTCTTATCTGGATCGCTCGATCAATCGTGTCGCACCCGAACATTTTCGCGCAAAGTCCGTCCTTTCCAGCCTGCTCATGACGTCTCTTTTTGTGAAGAAAATGCGCTCAGGGCATCCAACGGGTCGGGTCTGGGGGTTTGTGCCAGAAGCGGATATTTCGATCTGGGCCCTGGCCTATGCCGGGCCGCTAAACAATTCCGCCGCTTGGGAGCTTTACTGGGTCCCGGTCTACATGTTCGTCGATGACCCAGCCGCAGTGGCAGGCGGACGTGAGATTTTCGGCTTCCCGAAAATGTACGGCTCCATCGCACGGGAAGATAATGACCCGTCCGATTACGGCCTGTCCGTCAAAGTCGCGGCGTTCAAAGACTTCGGTCAGGATGTCGAGGCTGAGCAAGTGGAAATTCTGAAGATCGATCCGCAAATCCATGGCAGTACCGACTCGAACATTGAGGGCGTCATGTCTGGCTTGGAAGACGAACCTGAAGACGCCAATATTCGCGCGTTGATGCCATCGCTTCGCCCGCCCCAAATTGATTTTCCAATCCTGCAAATCAAGCAAGTCCCCAGCATCGAGAATGCTGACTTCGCGGCCTATCAAGCGATTGTCGGGGTGAAGATGAGAACGCAAAAACTACACGGCATGGGGAAGGCTGCCGGACGCCCCCGACTGACCATTCAATCGCCGCTCTCCTTGAACATATCTCAGGAATTGGACACGCCAGCTGTGCAGGACATGAAATATTGCTTCTGGGTACGCCAGGACTTCATCACACAGCCTGGAGAGATCCTGAGCCCGCCGCACGCGATGAGCGTTTGAGCATTATTCCAGACGCGGCGCTATCACTCGCATGCCGCCATTTTCGGTGCTGACAATGCCGATTTGTTTCAACCGACTGAGCGCGCGGGATGTGGACTCGCGCGTCGCATGGATCCGTGCCGCCATTTCTGACACATTAATCATGCTTGCAATGCGATAGACTTCATCATCATCCGGGTCTTGCACGCCGATACGCACCAATTCGAAGTGAAGCCGCCCCATCACCGAAACCGAGTAAAGCTCTGCCAGTTTCTCTGACGTCGCTCGAATGCGCTGGGCGAGCTCTAGATTTAGTGCATTTGCCAATTGGACATGCATCCGGGCCGCGTCCGCAAAGAATTGGTGAGGAACGCTCAGCACGGTGACTTTCGAGTCTGCGATCACATCCGACGTGCGCGGCGCACCGAGAATAGCTGATAATTCGCCGACAATGGCTGGCGCAGGGAAGTCTGCGAGCCAGATTTCGTGACCGTTCTGGCTTTGCTTGACGACTTTCAGGACGCCGCTTGTCAGTAAAAAGACAGGCCCTGCTGGATCGCGGTCAAGCACTAAGCGCTCATCAGGCTCGAGTTCAATTGCTGTACTCGCCTCAGCCAAAGACTGAGCCAGTGGGTCCGCAGCCGTCACTCCGATAAAGTCCGCCCAATATTCTGGAAACGTTTTATTCAATTCCCGAACCCCGGCTTAATACAATAAACCAAGGAATAGTTTTCTAGGCTGAGACTTCAAGGCAGATAAAGCGGCTGGGACCTAAAATCGCATTGCGGCAATCGAATTATAACTGGTTTGAACCGACTCGCGGAACGGCCTTGGCGGATTGTCATGCTCGGCGATGAAATATTTCATGCCGGAAATCTCGTTCGCCGCGAAATACTCCTCGAACGGCAATTCCCCTTCGCCGACATTTCGCATCAGCGTGCCGACAATCGTCGCAAAATCCAGGCTGTTACGGAAATTGGTCGTATCCCCAGAAAGATCCTTGATGTGGCACATCTTGAATCGACCAGGATGCTTT
The DNA here is from genome assembly GCA_039030525.1 of Pseudomonadota bacterium. GTDB lineage: Bacteria > Pseudomonadota > Alphaproteobacteria > Caulobacterales > Hyphomonadaceae > Henriciella. The sequence goes on from JBCCDZ010000006.1 coordinate 21,008, forward strand.
TCGAACAAGCCGACAATATCCGTCCCGGTCAAAGCCGCCCAAAACAAGTCGAGCTCGAAATCCACCAGATCCGGATCTGTCTCTGAAAGCAGGATCTCCATCCCGGTTTGGCCGCCGCCAAGGTCGAAAAATTCGAACTGATGGTTGTGATAGCCGACACTGACGCCAGACGCTTTCAGCACGGCGCCTGCACTATTTAGCATCTCGGCGTGCTGTTTATATTGATCCAGGCCGCGCTGTTCATCGCCAATCCAAGGCAAGACGACCGTTTCACACCCCAATATGCCCGCCACATCCGCAAGCTCGCCAGGACGATTGGCCAGGCTGTCATAATCTGCGTGCGTGATCGGAGATGGCAAGCCAATATCATCGAGAATGGCCCGCAATTCTGCCGGGGACCGATCGGCGAAGTTGCGCCCGTTCAGTTCGACATAATCATAGCCGACATCCTTGATCATTTGCAGCGTACCGACAAAGTCTTCGCCCATCGCTTCACGTAATGTGTAGGTCTGGATCCCGATCTGATCGATTTGTTGCTTCGGCGTCGCCGCGATCACCCCAGGTGACGTACAACCACCGAGCAACATTGCGGAGCCAGAGGCCCCGAGGAAGTGTCGTCTATTCAGTCTCATAGCGCACCTTCTTTCATCAATTCAGCGGCATGATTTGCAGCCCGGGCCGAGAAGGCCATGTATGTCAGTGACGGATTCTGACAGCCGCCAGAGGCCATGAAGGATCCATCCGTCACAAACAGGTTTGGAATGTCCCAGGTTTGGTTCCAGGAATTGAGAACAGAAGTCGAAGGATCACGTCCCATCCGCGCTGTCCCCATTTCGTGGATGCCAATTCCAGGTGGCGCGGGCTCAGCCGTCTCCGGATCATCCGTCTGGATATCGATCCCGCCAGCGGCTTCCAGCATCGCGCGTGTGTCCCGGATCGCCTGACGCACCATATTGCGCTCATTATCGCCCCAACGGACATCCAGAACCGGCACAGGAAAGCCCCATTGGTCGGTCTTGGTCGGATGCATGCGGACATGGTTCTGTTCGTTTGGCAGAACTTCGCCAAACGCCACCATACCAATACGCCAGGGCCCAGGATTGCGGCCTGCCGCTTTAAAGTCGGCGCCGACGCCTTCTTTGCCCATGGAGCTGTGCCACCGCTCACGCGTGGCGCCGCCTTGATAGCCGAATCCACGAACGAAGCCTTCGGCCTCTTCTGTGTGATTGCGGAAGCGTGGGATGTAGAACCCGTTCGGGCGACGGCCAAATGTATGCCTGTCGAGATTGCCGGGCAGGATGGCTGTGCCACGCGCACCGGAATGGTGGTCCATCATATTCTTGCCCAGCATGCCGGAACTGTTGGCCAGCCCATTCGGCGCATTGCCATTGGCTGAGTTGAGCAGGATCATGGATGTCGGGATGGTTCCGGCATTCAGGAACACGACCCGCGCTGTGATCACTTTGGTTTCGCCGGACGTGACATCGACCGTCTCAACGCCGGTGGCGCGGCCGGTCGCCTCATCGACGATGACTTTGTGCACCGCCGTGTCAGAAATCAGTGTCATATTGTCGGTCCGCCGGGCTGCGGGTAGCGTCGCTGAATTCGAGCTGAAATAAGCCCCGAAGCTACAGCCTTGGAAACAGTGATTGCGCGCCTGGCAGCGGCCTCGCCCAAGTTCCATTTGCTCTTGCGTTGGCTCGGTCAGATTGGCGACACGGCCAGGAATGACACGTCGCCCAGGAAATGACTCTTCGACATTCGCTTTGAAATCAAGCTCCGCGCAAGTCAGATCGTGCGGCGGCTGGAACACGCCGTCGGGCAAAATGTCCAAGCCTTCCATTGAGCCCGAAATGCCCGCAAAGCGTTCGACATAATCGTACCAGGGCTTGATATCATCATAGCGCACGGGCCAGTCGACGCCATGCCCATCTCGGGCATTAGCCTCAAAATCGATCTCGGACATGCGATAGCTTTGACGCCCCCACATGATCGAACGCCCGCCTTCATGATAGCCGCGATACCAAAGGAAAGAGGTATCATCAGCGGTTTCATACGGATGATCATTATCCTTCACCCAGAACTGCTTGGTGAAGGACTGGAACGCATAAACATTCGACTGGATGGGATACTCTTCGCGATGCTGATCGCTCTTGCGATTAAGATGCTCGGCATCCCAGGGGTCGATAAAATCAGTATAGTCTTTCTCGACCGTGACTTTGCGTCCGCGTTCAATCACGGCGACTTTGAAGCCCTGCTCGCACATTTCCTTGGCGACCCAGCCGCCGGACATTCCCGAACCTACTACGATTACGTCAAAATCTGTCATCGTTATGTCGCCCATGTTTTTGGAAATTCAGAAAGCGGGACACAGCCTATCCACTCGCCCGGCACAGGTTCGTAAGCGAGCTCTTCGGTCGCGCCGGGTTCAGACATGTAATAGGCCTGCACCACAGTCGCCTTGAAGTCGCGATAGAAGCCATCTTCGACTGTGCCCGCAAACACGCTCGCATCATAAGCTGACAGTGCCGCTTCACGCTCGCTTGGTGACAGGCTGGTAAAGCTGTCACCATCTTCGCTGGTCAGGGCGGTGTCGAGTGCGGTCAGGCCATTGCGCCAATATTGCTGGAACTCGGTATTGCCCCAATCGGTTGCCAGGTTCTGCAACGTGACCGGTACGCCGGCTTGAACGGCTCCGGCTGTGTCCGTATTGGGAATGATGGTTTGCGCCACAGCCGCGATCATGGCCATCTCACTGGCCGTGAAATAACCAGGCGCAGCCGCGCCCGCAACCTGCCCACTAGGTGCCTCTTCCGCACCGCCGCAGGCCGCTAGACCGCCAACCGCAGAGAGAGCGATCAGGCTCTGGAATACGTTTCGTCTATTCAGGTGAATATCGTGCACTAAACAGCCCTCCTCTAATGCCCGTCAGCGGCATCGCCGCCTGACGTTTGTTGCATCCAATTGCGTGCGAAATACAGAATGGCAAACGCGGCGATCAATGAAATCGGGAAGAAGACAAGTTGCGACAACGCCCCTTGCCCAGCCGCCACGTCGACCGCGTTTCCGGTCAGACCAGAGGCTTCGGCTTTAACGCGAGCGCTATCAATCCAGCCGCCAATGATCGGGTTCCAGATGGTCAGAGCAAACATGCCAGCGGCACCGACCAGGCTCATACCCAGCGCCCCGGATCGCGGCACATATTGCGCCGTCACACCGATCATGGTCGGCCAGAAATAACAGACCCCGAACGCGAACACGATGGCTGAAACATAGACCATCGCGCCAGAAGCGGTGGACATCAGGAACAGGCCAAGGGCGGTCAGCACCGCACTCATCAACAGAACCCCGACCGGGTTCAGCGCATGAATAAGTGGGCCCGCGAAATAGCGCCCCACCGCCATGATGCCGGTCACCATGCCAAGCACGATCATGGCCTGACCCGGAATCCCACCAAGCTGTGCGCCGAGGATTCGATCAACCCATTGCTGCGTGCCGAGCTCTGATGTCGCGGTCAGGCTCATCAAGCCCATCAAGACGATTAACAGAAACGCATCGCGGGCCCGGCCGGCTCGGAACAACATAAGGAGGAAAGTCAGTCCGAGCACGAGCAAGAGCGGCAGAATGAAGGTGCCAGGCAAGCCAGCGATCAGATCATTCGGCGTTCCGATCAGAACAAGTAAGCCAAACACCGCCGTCATCAGGATCAGGCCTTTGGCATCGAGATCGACAGTCTTTTCGATCTCGGGAATATCCGGGAATTGTGTGGTGAAGACCATATAGCCATAGATGGCAGTCGGGATCAGCATCACCGCAATCTGTGGCTGCCAGCCAATCCCGGCATTGGTCATGAAGTAAGAGACCACAGCCCCGATCACGATGCCGCCTGGGAACCAGACATGGAAGCGGTTCAGCCATTTGGTCTTGTCGTCTTTATAAAGGTCCGCGACCAGTGGATTACAGGCCGCTTCGACTGATCCATTGGCAAAGCCGATAAAGAAAGTCGAGATCAACAGGCCCAGAAACCCACCTGCTGTGATGGTCAGCACGAGCCCGAGAAGGTGGCCGCCAAAAGCGAGGATCATGATCAGACGCGGCCCGAGTTTGTTATACAGGAAACCGAACACAACCATGGCCAACGGGAACCCGAGAAACGCCATGGAATTGACCCAGCCAAGCTCTGTATCGCTGAGCTGAAACTCGTCTGAGAGTTGCGTCAAAATCCCCGCTCGAATGGCGAAGGTCATGGCGGTGACGATCAAGGACAAACAACTCAATAAGAAGAGTTTGTTGCGATTGATCCCGGCACCCAGGTGCCCATCTGCGGTGGTTGCGGTCATGTTTCCTCCCTTGCCCTGCTGTTCTTATGACAATCCGAGCATTTTCCTGTTAGCTTCTACGCTGACATCACCGCCAGCAAAATCGTCAAAGGCTTTATCGGTAACGCGAATAATATGGTCTGAGACAAATTTCGCGCCTTCGCGAGCGCCGTCTTCTGGATGCTTCAAGGCGCATTCCCATTCAACCACGGCCCAGCCATCAAAATCATAGCCCGCCAGCTTGCTGAAAATCGCGCCAAAATCGATTTGACCATCGCCCAGTGAGCGGAACCGGCCGGGCCGCTCGACCCAGCCCTGATAGCCGCCATAGATGCCGCTTTTTCCGTTCGGCCGGAACTCGGCATCCTTCACATGGAACATGCGGATGCGGTCATGATAATGATCGATGAAGGACAGATAATCGAGCTGCTGCAGAATGAAGTGGCTCGGATCATAAAGAATGTTGCAGCGCGTGTGCCCGTCGACTTCCTCCAGGAAGCGCTCGAACGTCACGCCATCATGCAGGTCCTCGCCCGGATGGATTTCGTAACAGACATCGACGCCGCACTCATCATAATAATCCAGGATCGGACGCCAGCGTTTGGCGAGCTCTTTGAAGCCCTCTTCAACCAGCCCGGCCGGTCGCTGCGGCCATGGATACATAAACGGCCAAACCAGTGCGCCCGGGAACGACACCGAACGATCCAGGCCCAGATTCTGTGACGCCTTGGCGGCATACATGACTTGCTGCACCGCCCATTCCTGGCGCGCTTTGGGATTGCCGTGCAACTCATCTGGCGCGAACGCATCAAAAGCGGTGTCATAGGCCGGGTGAACGGCGACAAGCTGACCCTGAATATGGGTTGAGAGCTCGGTAATCTCGACGCCCCATTCGCGGCATTGGCCTTTGAACGTGTCGCAGTAATCCTTGCTTTCCGCCGCCAGTTTCAGGTCGATACAGACCGGATTGTCCGACGGCACCTGGACGCCTTTATAGCCTGCCTGCGCCATCCAGCGACAGGCATTCTCCATCGTGTCAAAAGGCGCATCGCCCATGAATTGCGCTAAGAAAATCGCTGGGCCTTGCATGGTCTTCATGCGCTGATCTCCGTCCAGGCTGAGTGATTATTGCTGCTCTCCACGAGCGCTTCGATAAAGGCCATGCCGCGCACAGCCGCGTCGACACCGGTGGTGACATCACGGCCATCTTGCAAGGCTTTGGCAAAATCGAGATAAACATTAGCGAAGGCTTCAATATAGCCTTCCGGGTGTCCGGGCGGCGTGCGGAACCACTCGCCTGCCCCCTCTGGCAGATAGCCTTGCGCCGCGCGCAATATTTGCGTCGGTTGGTCAGTGTATGTGCGGACCAGCGTGTTGGGCTCTTCCTGGTTCCATTCCAGGCCGCCTGTTTCGCCATAGACGCGGAAGGACAGGCTGTTTTCTTTGCCAACGCAAACCTGCGACGCGCTGAGCACGCCTTTGACGCCGTCTTCCATCCGAAACAAAGCCGAGCCATCATCATCCAGTCGGCGCCCGGGGACGAAGATCGACAAGTCTGCCGCCAAATGGGTCATGACCTTGCCGGTGACGAATTCCGCGAGATTGTGCGCATGTGTGCCAATGTCGCCCATACAGCCAGAAATGCCAGACCGGGCGGGATCTGTCCGCCAGTCGGCTTGCTTGTTTTCGACCTCACCAGCGAGCCAGCCCTGGATATATTCGACAAAGACTTTGCGGACTTTGCCGATGCCGCCGTCTGCAACGATCGACTTAGCGACACCGACCAGTGGGTAACCGAGATATGTGTGCGTCAGACCATAGGCTTTGCCGGTCTGCTTGACCACGTCGCGCAGCGCAACGGCTTCTTTCAGATCGAGCGTCGCGGGTTTGTCAGACAGGACATGAAACCCGGCTTCAAGCGCCGCTTTTGCAACCGGGAAATGGACGTGGTTCGGTGTCACGATCGCGACGAAGTCCATGCGCTCGCCAGCTGGCAGCGCCGCTTCTGTGCGCATCATTTCAGTATAATCGGCATAGCAACGGGCTGGGTTGAGGCCCAATTGCTGCCCCGTCGCCTTGCAATTTTCCGGATCGCGAGAGAACGCCCCTGCGACCAGATCGATCTGACCATCCAGGCGGGCTGCAAGTCTGTGAACGTCGCCGATAAAAGCGCCCTGGCCGCCCCCGACCATGCCCATACGGAGCCTTGTGTCCGTCACGCGTTGAGCCTCCCAACTCTAAGAATATTTTGTAATTATGATAGCGCTATCATCATGTTTCTGAGCAGGCAAGACGCGTTTCCAAATTTAAATGGGTGGCACAATTGCCAGCGTTGTCAAAAAATCTGGACAGAGCTTTTTCTGGCCGCTAGGCCTGTCCCCCTGACGCGTCGGTGAGATCGAAAAAGACCGCAAGGCGCAATCGTCGGGGAGGACATAAACGACATGGCTCATTGGCTTTCTAAGCTCACACTGTCCGCGCTTGTGGCGAGTATTGCTGCTTGTGCGACACCGGACATCGAAACGGATGACACTCAGATTGGCACCATTGACCGGCGCGCCAGCGCGCTCGATCAGATTGTTGCGGCCGATGCGAAAATTGAAGTGCTCGCAACTGGGTTCACCTGGCCAGAAGGCCCGGTCTGGGTCGAAGACGAAGCCGCGCTTTATTTCAATGATGTGCCCGAGAATAAAATGTATCGCTGGAGCGCAGAAACCGGCGGCGAACTGTTTTTGACACCGTCTGGCGGCGCGACTCCAGAAACCGCTCCGACGATGCGCGAACCGGGGGCGAACGGCATTATCGAATGGGCCGCCGCGCCGAACAAGCTTTTGCTCGCTGATCATGGCGCCCGCGGTCTGTCCGTCCTGGATCCGCTCACCAAGACCCGTGAGACCTTCGTCTCGTCTTATGATGGCAAGTCACTGAACAGCCCTAATGACATAGTCGCACGCAGCGACGGCGCCCTGTTCTTCACCGATCCACCTTATGGATTGCGCGGCCTGAACGATGCGGCAGAGAAAGAGCTCCCGCATAATGGCGTCTATCTGTATCAACCGGATGCGCCTTTGAAGCTGGTGATTGATGATCTCAGCTTCCCGAATGGGATCGCCTTGTCGCCAGATGAGACGACGCTCTATGTCGCGGTCTCTGATCCGGAAAATGCCGTCATCATGGCCTATGATCTGGATACCAACGGCACAGCCAGCAATGGCCGCGTCTTCTTTGATGCCGGGCCAGAGCTGAAAGACGGCGGCGGCCTGCCAGATGGTATGGTGGTGGCGAACAATGGCACGATCTTCGCCACTGGCCCGGAAGGTGTGTATGTTCTCGCGCCGGAGACAGGCGCTGTGCTCGGTGTCATTTCGACCGGCATGCCGACCTCGAATTGCACACTCGATGACGATGAGGCCTATCTCTACATGACCTCGTCCTCGGTCATGGCGCGCATCCCGGTTCAGCTGAACTAATCGCCATGTCTCCGACCGATCCCGTCTATATTGTCGCCACTTTGATCGCCGCAGTTGGCGGGCTATTGCTGCTCGTCATTCGCGCCAAGGTACCGGCCTTCTTCGCCCTCATCCTGGTCTCGCTGGTCGCTGGCCTAATGCTTGGCCTATCGCCGGTTGCGGTCATCGATTCCGTTCAGAATGGTATGGCGGGCGTGCTCGGCTTTATCGCTGTCGTGGTCGGGCTCGGCGCCATACTGGGCGCCATCCTGGAACATTCCGGCGGTGTACAATCGCTGTCGGATCGACTGGCCACAGGCTCGGTCAAGAATGTGCCGATCAAGATGAGCTTTCTGGGCCTGCTTGTCGCCATCCCGGTTTTCTTCGACGTCGCCCTGGTCATCCTGATGCCGATGATCCGGCGGCTGGCGCAAACCATCCAACGCAACGCGCTTTATGTCGCCGCGCCGCTGCTCGCCGGACTCGCGGCGGCGCACGCCTTTGTGCCGCCAACCCCGGGGCCGATTGCAGTCGCCGCTTTGCTCAACGCAGATCTTGGTCTGGTGATCCTGGCCGGCATTGTTGCGGCGGTGCCGGCCATCCTTGTCGGCGGCGTCTGGTTTGCGCGCCGACAATACAACACGCCGCTGACGGACGCGGCTGCACCCATACCGGAAGAGCCAAGCGTAAGTGCCCGTTCCGGCATCAATTTTTATGCTGCGCTGGCGGCTTTGGCCTTCCCGATCATCCTCGTGGCCAGCGGCACTGTGGTCAAAATGACGATGGGCGACGCCGCGCCCGCTTTCATCCTGTTTATGTCTCATCCTTTCGTCGCCTTGCTGCTGACGGTCGGCCTCTATTACACATTCGCCGCGACGACTTTGAACATGTCAGCCACCGCCTTGAACACGGCCTCCATGAAGTCGCTCGAACCAGCCGGCGCCGTGGTGCTTGTGACAGGCGCGGGCGGTGCGTTCAAACAGGTAGTTTACGTTAAATGAAGATAGCTATTTTCGTTTTATTTAATTTGACTGTCATTTTGTTTCACTCACAAATTTTTTCTCATGTTTGTCCAGTGTTCTCCTGAACCCGTAGTTATAATATACTCATACTCATTGCGAAAATAAACTCTAT
>JBCCDZ010000007.1:0-28272 GCA_039030525.1 Pseudomonadota bacterium
TCGCCTCGATGGGGCACCGCTCGGGGTCAAAGACCTGTATTGTACCAAAGGTGTGCGCACGACGGCGTGTTCAAACATTCTCGGCGAATTCACGCCGACGTATGAAAGCACTGTGACGCAAAACTTGTGGGATGCGGGCGCAGTAATGCTGGGCAAGCTCAACATGGACGAATTTGCCATGGGCTCGTCCAACGAAACGTCACGGTTCGGCCCGCCTTCAAATCCGTGGCGACGCGGCAGCTCTAACGCGACTTTGACCTCTGGTGGATCGTCCGGCGGCTCAGCGACAGCGGTTGCGGCCGATCTGTGTCTGGCGGCGACTGCGTCCGATACTGGCGGGTCGATCCGTCAGCCGGCGGCGTTTACCGGAACTGTAGGCATCAAGCCGACCTATGGACGCGCATCACGATATGGAATGGTCGCGTTTGCAAGCTCTCTGGATCAAGCCGGCCCGATCGCAAAGACGGTCTCGGATGCTGCGCTTCTGACCGAAATCATGTGCTCGCACGATAACAAAGATTCGACCTCCCTGAATGTCGAATCACCTGATTGGGTATCCGAAGTCGCCAAGGGCGTAAAAGGCATGAAAATTGGCGTGCCGAAAGAATATCGCGTCGACGGTATGCCGCAGGAAATTGAAGATCTCTGGCAGACCGGCATCAAATGGTTGCAGGATATGGGCGCGGAGATCGTCGATGTTTCGCTGCCGCACACCAAATACGCGCTGCCAGCTTATTACATCGTTGCGCCGGCTGAAGCCTCATCCAATCTCGCGCGCTATGACGGTATGCGCTATGGCGCCCGCGAAGATGGTGATGGCTTGATCGGCACGTATGAAGGGACTCGAGCCGAAGGCTTTGGGGCAGAGGTGCAGCGCCGCCTGATGATCGGCACATATGTCCTCTCTTCCGGGTATTATGACGCCTATTATTTGCGGGCTCAAAAAGTTCGCACGCGTATCCTGCAAGATTTCGAAACGGTCTTCGAAACGGTTGATGCGCTGCTTACACCGACCTGTCCGAGCGCCGCTTTTGCTTATGGCGAGAAGACCGATGACCCGGTGCAGATGTATTTGAACGACATTTTCACCGTCACCGCCAATCTGGCCGGTCTACCTGGGATTTCGGTGCCAGCGGGAACGGACAATGACGGATTGCCGCTTGGGTTGCAGGTGATCGGCAAGGCGCTTGACGAGGCTGCGTGCTTCCGCGTTGCTGGTGCGCTCGAAGATGCCGCAGGTTTTGTCGCGAAACCGGAGAAATGGTGGTAGGCTCCGGGAATGAGCAAACGCGCACGCTTTTGGATCATCTCGTTTGTCGGATTTATTATCTGCAGTGCCCTCATTGTCTTGACGGCATATAGCGTCGGCGCGGACCCGTTCCATCCGCGCTCCCGGCATATTTGGGCACTGTCCCTCGTCGCGGCCGCTTATGCATCTGTTCGGGCGAGTATGATAATCGGGAAATTCCTGGACGCCCGCGATAACGTTGATATCGACTCGCCATTGGCGGGCATTCCCTTGTTTGGGAAGAAGGACCACGCGATTGATCGGCGTCTTGCTGAACGCCGCGCGCGGCTGGAGGCAGCAAAGAAAAAACAACAGGATAACGACTAAATCAGTCTCTGTTCTAGTGTTCGCGCAAGAATTCAAACAATATAATAAGCCCATATTTACATTCTTGGCTCAAGTTTACTGAAAACGAGTGCCGAGATGAAAAATATTCTAGTCTTAGGGGGCATGTCGCTGATCGCGTGGATCGTGGTGTCGCTGCAGCAAGCGATTTTTCCACCCCCTCCTGCGGAGTATAAAGTCGTGTATCTGGGGTCGCCGAATTGCGGCGTATGCCAATACTGGAAATCCTCCTTGTTGCCCGCCTGGAAGAAAGATCCTGCGTCACATTATGCCGAGCTCGAGATCGCCCAATTGCGCGGTCATCCCTACAGAGGCGGTTATGGTGAGCATGATCCGGTGTTTCGCGAAGCGTTCAAGAATAAAAGACGGATCATGTATCCAAGTTTTGTCCTATATCGTCGCGGAAAAATCGAGCGCGTCTATCGCGGCATGAAGGGCTGGAGAGCAATTGAAAAACGGGTTCGCTCTGAAGCCACGCGCATGGATAAGCGCGCGTCGAAATCTACTGTGCGATCGACGCCGTCATCGGCTAGCGGTCTCGCGTAAACTGTGCTTAAGCGGTCTCCGTAATTTTTGAGAGATCGCACAATGACAGACCGCCCGACTTATACATTGACTGGCGACACCGGAATCTGGGAAGTCGTGCTTGGACTAGAAGTCCACGCACAAGTGTCTTCGAACGCGAAATTATTCTCAGGGGCGTCTACGCAATTCGGCGCTGAGCCCAATCACAATGTCTCATTGGTTGATGCTGCCATGCCCGGCATGTTGCCCGTCATCAATGAATTCTGTGTCGAGCAAGCCGTACGGACGGGCCTGGGTCTGAAAGCTGAGATCAACAAGGTCTCGCGCTTCGATCGCAAGAATTATTTTTATCCGGACCTGCCGCAAGGCTATCAGATCAGTCAATTCGAGCACCCGATTGTTGGCGAAGGTGAAGTCGAAGTCGATGTCGAGCCATCGCATGGCGATCCGGCTTACGCCTTCTCGGTCCGGATCGAGCGTCTGCATCTTGAGCAAGATGCCGGGAAGTCCATCCATGATATGGATCCCACAGCGACTTATGTTGATCTCAATCGATCTGGCGTCGCCTTGATGGAAATTGTCTCCAAACCGGACATCCGGTCGCCAATGGAAGCGGCGTCTTATGTCAAAAAGCTGAAATCCATCGTGGTGGCCCTCGGCACCTGCGATGGCGACATGGAAAAGGGCAATCTCCGCGCCGACGTGAATGTCTCCATTTGCAAGCCAGGCGCGTATGAGAAATTCCGCGAAACCGATGATTTTGACCATCTCGGCACCCGGTGCGAGATCAAGAATATGAACTCTTTCCGCTTCATCCAGGCGGCGATTGAGTACGAAGCCCGGCGTCAAATCGAGATTGTTGAGTCGGGCGGCACGGTCGACCAGGAAACACGTCTTTACGATCCGGACAAAGGCGAAACGCGCAGCATGCGATCCAAGGAGGATGCGCATGATTACCGTTACTTCCCTGATCCTGACCTTTTGCCGCTGGAGATTGACGATGCTTATATCGAAGGCATTCGGGTCAACCTGCCTGAGTTGCCAGATCAGAAACGTGCGCGGTTCGAAGCTGATTATGGACTGTCGCGCTATGATGCCGGCGTGCTCACGGCTGATGCCGAAAGCGCAGACTTTTACGAGACGGTGGCCAAAGGCCGTGACCCCAAACTAGCCGCCAATTGGGTGACGCAGGAACTGTTCGGTTATCTCAATAAAGCGGAATTGGAATTATCAACCAGCCCGGTCTCTGCCGTACATTTAGGCGGCTTGATCGATCTGATCAGCGGCGATATCATCTCTGGCAAAATTGCTAAGGATGTCTTCCAGCGCATGATTGACGGTGAAGGCGACCCAGCGGACATCGTCGAAAAGCATGGCTTGAAACAAGTCACCGACTCTGGCGCGATTGAAGCCATTGTCGACGAGGTTATTGCAGCCAATCCTGATCAAGCCGCAGCGGTGATAGAAAAGCCGAAATCTATGGGGTGGTTTGTCGGGCAGGTGATGAAAGCCTCAGGCGGCAAAGCCAATCCACAAGCCGTAAACAAGATTCTGCGCGAGAAACTCGGTCTGTAGCCTCACGGCAAGATTAAGCCGCAACCAATGCCTTTGAGCACAGCGCTGATGCGATTGTTGACGCTAAGTTTTGCGAAGACTCGGCGCAGCATCGTATCGACCGTGTTCTCAGAAATGCCGAGTCGATCGGCGATAAAATTGTTGGATAAGCCGGCAGCGACCAACGAAAGAACTTCCTTTTCGCGGGGACTAAGCGGTTTGCTCGGTTCGTCCTGATTAATGTGTGCCAGGTCGAAATAGCGATTATGGGTCTGCAGGCAGGCGAACTGTAATTCGAGCAATTGCTCATCGGACAGATTGAGTGTGTCATTGACGCAGCCCAGACCGAAATAGGCGATCGTGCCCATTGGCCCGAACACGGGCACCGCAATGCCATCTGTCAGCCCGGCATCCCGCAAATCCTCGAGAAACTGTTTCTGGCGAGCGCTCAGATTGAACTTCTTGTCGACGTCAAACCAGTGGAACGGCCGGGCTTCACGCCGGGACTGTTCCAGCACCGGGTCAATCTGCGAGTATTGATGCTCGACATATTGCTTGATCCAGTCTGGCGGAAAAGTCTGTCGCACCAGGCCTGTTTCTAGCGGAATGGCCCGGAGATTCTCGGCCATGACGTGGTAGGAACTGACATCGACACCGTACGAGCCGACAAAGATATCGAATTGCCGGAAAAGGTCCTCTTCCGACGTACACGCTTGTGTCCGTTCAATATATCCCTCGAGTGTCAGCATTTGCGCCCTCGGGCACAGATACTACCACATTAGGCGACAAACGGGCGGATTTTTTGGGCCAGGGCTTCCAGCTCCGTCATATCCGCCATCTGTCCGCCAGCATGCCCTCGCAAGCCTTGGCCTTGCCAGCGGGGTATGATGTGAAAGTGCAAGTGAAACACGGTTTGACCGGCGGGCGCACCATTGAACTGCGTGACGACGAGGCCATCAGGCGTCATCGCCTTCTCGACCGCGCGGGCGACGGTTTGAACGCGTTCCATATAGGCGCCTAATCTCTCGGTCGGCATATCGAGGAAGTTCCTCGCCGCGACCTGTTTCGGGATGACCAGAGTATGCCCCTCAGCTTGCGGGAACACATCCATGAATGCCAGCGCGATGTCGTCTTCAAACACTTTGACACTGGGCATCGTTCCCTTGAGGATTTTGGCAAAGATATTGTCGGGGTCATAAGCCGCGTGGAGAGTCATGTCTGATCCTTTTTGAAGGGCGTGCGTTTCATCAGATATTCGGACTCATGTTCGACCGCATGTCGCTCTCGTTTGAGATAGTCACCGATCGCGTCGCGCAAGCCTTGATGGGCGATCCAGTGGGCCGAATAGGTGGTGACCGGCACATACCCGCGCGCAAGCTTGTGGCCGCCTTGCGCGCCGGCTTCAACCGTCTGCAAATTGTGCGCGATGGCAAAGTCGATGGCTTGATAATAACAGGTCTCGAAATGCAAGAAGGGCCGTGGATCTGTGCAACCCCAATACCGGCCATAAAGCGTATCAGATCCAATCAGGTTCAACGCGCCGGCAATCGGGATATCATCATCATAAGCCATGATGAGAAGGATCTGGTCTGCCATGCGCGCACCGAGCAGCGAGAAGGTCTCTCGGTTCAAATAGGGATAACCCCATTTGCGTGATCCTGTGTCCATGTAGAATTCAAAAAAGGCGTCCCAGTGGTCTTCGGTAATTTGATCACCGGTGAGGTGTTTGAACGTGAGGCCAGCTTGGGCCTTGGCGCGCTCTTTGCGCAAGTTTTTCCGTTTGGCGGAAGACAGGGCGGCGAGGAAATCCGAGAAATCATCATAACCGTCATTTTGCCAATGGAATTGCTGATCGGTGCGGACCAGCAATCCCGTCTCGTCCATTTGCGCCGCTGAGGCGGCAGACAGAAAGTTGATATGAACAGACGAAAAATCATTCTGCGCCGCAACCTGGATCGACGCCGAGAGCAAGGCGTCTCGCAACCGATCCTGATCTGGACCGGGTGGCACGAGAAACCGCCGACCTGTCACCGGCGTGAATGGAACGGCGGCGAGCAGTTTCGGAAAGTATTGCCCGCCCGCGCGCTCATACGCATCGGCCCAGCTGTGGTCGAATACAAATTCGCCCTGACTGTGCGTCTTGGCATATAGGGGCATGGCCGCGAGCAACTCGTCGCCAGGCCCTTCGATCAAAACATGGCACGGCGACCAGCCGGTCTCGGGGCGGGCCGCACCCGACGCTTCCAGCGCTTCCAGAAACTCCCAAGAGAGGAAGGGGTCGAAAGGCAGTCCGGGCGGATTGGCCACTTTATTCCAGGCTTCAGCCTCGACATCTGCCAAGCCTGTAGTGATCCGCGCTTTGAAAACCGTTTCGTCCATACTGTCTTATCTATTCAGAATATGTCGTTTTGCGAGCGCTGGATCAAATCCCTCGAAAATTTGACTGTCCGTGATCTCTGCCAGGGTCGCGCAATTTGCTTCGTTTTTCACCGTCCAAACAAGCAGGGGTAGATCTGCGCGGATGGCTTGCAGGCTCGGATCTTCGGCATCGCTGGTATGGCAGGCCAGATAATCAACCTTGGTGGTCGGCGTCGCCGCAAGATCAGTGGCGCCGCTGACGGCGGATGGCAAAATCAATTGTCCGCGCTGGAGGTCATCGGGGGTTGCGGCGACCGTTTCGACGCAAAAACTCATCATCGCAGCAGGTCCTGAATGATGCGAAACGCGGTCGGCGACGGATTGCGCAAATTGCACCGGATCTGTCTCGCCATCGACTTTGAGTTCACACAAGAGCGGTGTCGTCGCTGGCCAGGCATGTAGTAAGTCGTCCAGCGTCGGAATGGTCCCACCGCCGTTCAGCGATATGCTCGAAAGCTCTGCGCTGGTTCGCGCCTCGACCAGGCCTGTCTGATCGGTCATTCGGTCCAGGACCGGGTCGTG
This sequence comes from Pseudomonadota bacterium, assembly GCA_039030525.1. Classification (GTDB taxonomy): domain Bacteria; phylum Pseudomonadota; class Alphaproteobacteria; order Caulobacterales; family Hyphomonadaceae; genus Henriciella. The sequence goes on from JBCCDZ010000007.1 coordinate 6,653, forward strand.
AAAGACCACAGGTACGCCGTCGCGTGCCGGGCGCACATCGAACTCAATTCCCAGTCCGTGTTCGGCTGCGGCCAAAAAAGCGCTCAAGCTGTTCTCCGGCGGTCCCTCGTCCGTCCACAGACCGCGATGCGCGTAGGCATAGTTTTCAGGATCAAACCGCTCAGCCAATCTCAAATATACCATCTATCTCAACGGCTACGCCAAGCGGCAGAACCGGGCTGGAGACGGCAGAACGGGCATGGCGCCCAGCATCTCCAAAGATATCGACCATGAGATCCGAGCAGCCATTGATGACTTGCGGAATAGACTCGAAATCTGGATGCGCATTGACGAAACCGCCGAGCTTGACGACGCGTTTAAGCCGCGAAAGCTCGCCCAGCGCGGCTTTACATTGTGCGATCAGGTTGATCCCGCACAGCCGGGCTGCAGCCTGCCCATCTTCGAGCGACATATTCTCTCCCAAGCGTCCTTTTACCAGTCCATCCGGTCCCGCGCTCACCTGGCCAGATATGAAGAGCTGTGTGCCGCTAATCACAAAGGGCACATAATTGGCCACCGCGGCCATGGGTTCTGGCAATGCGATGCCGAGATCCGTCAATCGAGATTCAGGTGATGACATGGTGAGGTCCTTGAGGCTGTGCCAAGTTGCTAACGGTTTCGACCGCTGGGCCGCAAGCGCAAATTATGATTTCTTTTGTTTGCTGGCTGACAGACGAATGGACCGGCCAGTGACAACGGATGCATTGCCAAACTTCGATCGCGCCGCATCGCTGGCGCGTTCGGCTTTGGCGCGCTTTTCTATTCCAGGGTCAATCAAATCACGGGTGTCCCAACGGGCATCCTGCAAATGCGACAGACCGATGCCAATCAGACGATACGCGCGGCCAGCTTGCGTTTCTCGCTCGAGCAAAGGTCGCGTCGCGCGAAACATGGCGTTGGCGAGATTGGTACCCGTCGGCAGGGTAATAGAGCGGGTAAGGGATCGAAAATCCTTGGTTTTGAGTTTCAGAGTTATGGTCGATCCTTCGACGCTGTGACGTTTGGCCCGTGTGGCGGTTTCTTCGCAGACTTCCCAGAGCCGGTCCTCAAGCACAGCATAGTCGGCAATGTCGGTGGCGAAGGTCCGTTCGGCTGATACAGATTTGCGCAACCCGTCAGTCCGCACGGGGCGATTATCAATGCCATGCGCACGTTGATGCAGCCAAAGTCCTGTTTCGCCATAACGGCGGATCAATTCGCGGGCTTCACTGGCCTGTAAATCAGCGACCAGGCGATAGCCATCGCGCTCGAGCTTCTTGGCCAATTGCTTGCCCACGCCGTGCAGAAAGATCACAGGCTCTGGACTGAGCAGCGCCTCGGCCTCGGATTTGGCGATCATCGCAAACCCCCTCGGTTTGTCGAGTTCGCTCGCGGTTTTGGCGAGAAATTTGTTTTCAGAGAGACCAATCGAAATGGTGATTCCGATATCTGTCTCGATGTCGCGCGCTAAGCGGCTCAGCGATAGGGCGGGGAATGCACGCGCCAATCGCGTCGTACCCGACAGGTCGAGAAAGCCTTCATCGACGCTCAGCATCTGAACTTTTGGTGTCAGCGCTTCGAACTTCTTGCGGATCTGCCGGGACGCTTCGGAATAAGCTTCGTATCTTGGCTTGACGACGACGGCTTCGGGACAGGCTTTCAAAGCTTTGAACATAGGCATCGCGGACCGCACGCCATTCAACCGGGCGATATAGCAGCAGGTCGACACAACGCCGCGGTTCCCGCCGCCTACAATAACCGGCTTGTGTTTGAGGTCAGGATTGTCGCGCTTTTCGATCGCCGCGTAGAAAGCGTCACAATCAATATGCGCGATGGAAAGGGTTTCCAGGTGTCGATGAGCAACGGTCCGGACCGATCCGCAATTCGGGCATGCCTCCATCGATTCAGAGACATGAGTGTCACAGTCTCGGCATAGTGCGGGCATATTTGTTCATGCCATGTTCTGGTGATTCAGGCAAATGGAAAAGAAACGTTAACGAACTTAACGATATAAAGAATCAGGGCAAATGGAGGCCCGTGTGATTCGGAACCGAGCTCATGGCAGGTAAGACCTCTCGGAAAGTCCTGATCGTCGAAGACAACGCATTGAATATGCGTCTGTTTTCGGATTTGCTCGAGTCTACGGGATACGAGACCCTGCAATGTGTGGATGGCGGTAAAGCAGTCGGATTGGCGCTCGACGAGCAACCTGATCTGATCATTATGGACATTCAACTTCCCGATGTCTCTGGATTGGATATTGCGCGCTGGCTCAAGGATGATGAGCGGACGGCGAGCATACCCGTATTGGCCGTAACGGCTTTTGCCATGCGGACAGATGAAATTCTGGTGCGCGAAGCGGGCTGCGAGGGTTATTTGTCCAAACCAATTCAGATCAAACCATTTCTGAAGACGGTTGACGAATTGATCGCGAATGAGGCGGCCGCATGACAGCCAGTGTTCTTGTGGTCGACGATATGGAAACCAATCGCCGGCTGTTGCAGGCGAAGCTTGAGGCGAAATATTATACCGTCTTTATGGCACCCGATGGGGCGCACGCCCTCGAAGCTGCGGCGCAACATCAGCCCGATATCATTCTGCTTGATGTGATGATGCCAGGCATGGATGGCTATGAAGTTTGTCGCCGTTTGAAATCGAGCCTGGCAACGCGGCACATTCCTGTTGTGATGTTGACGGCCCTGACCGATCGCGATGATCGGCTGCGGGGTTTGGAAGCTGGTGCCGATGACTTTCTGTCCAAGCCCGTCGATGATTTCGGTCTGTTCGCGCGACTAGAAGCGCTGATGCGGTACAATATGGTCGCCAATGAATTGCGGACGCGCGAAGCGGTCGGTGCGCGCGAAGAGTATCTCACTGATTTCGAACAAGAAATGCTGGAAAAGCCTGCTGGCGTTTTGGTCATAGACCAGAACAATCTGGAAGCGCGCCGGGTCGCGAAAGCGTTATCCGCTGTCGGACACACCACAGCGACCTGGATGGATGCACAGGAGACAGGCATCCGATTTGACGAGATAGACATTGTCATTATCGCCTTGTCCGATCAGCGCCATGATGCACTGAAACTCTGCGCGCACTTGCGGGCACTGAAAGAGTCACGAGATTTTTCGATCATCGTCACGTGCACAATCGCTGATCAACCAAACGGGCTTGAAGCGCTGCGCATTGGTGCCTCTGATCTTATACAAACACCACTTGATGCGCTTGAATTGCAGGCGCGCGTGCGCACACAGACCCGTCGCAAACGTTTCGTCGATATCTTGCGACGACGCGTCGATCGCGGCCTTGAACTATCGGTCATTGACCACCTTACGGGTCTCTACAATCGCCGCTACATGTTGGAACGCTTGCAATTGTGGATGCAGCGGTCGGGCGTGAGCGAACAACCGGTTTCGATTGTGGCGTTCGACATTGATCATTTCAAAGCCGTGAATGACAGGTTTGGCCATGAGGCGGGCGACCGGGTTCTGCAGAGTTTCGCAGAACGATTGCGGACGAATATTCGACCTCAGGACATTGCTTGTCGGCCCGGTGGCGAAGAATTCCTTCTGATCATGCCGGATACGCGTGAAGAGCTTGCCGAAATTGGCGCGGAACGGATTCGCGAAGCAATTGCCGCCGAGCCATTTCACATCGAGAGAGACGATGCAGATATCAAAGTGACGGTCAGTGCAGGCATCGCGACCTATAATGGGGAAGGCGGTTTGCTTGCTGATTTCCTGCATCAGGCCGACCAGGCGCTCTATCGCGCGAAACAGAATGGTCGCAACCGTATCGAGACCAAGGCAGCATAAAAAAACCGGGCACAAGGCCCGGTTTTTCTGAAACTTTTTGTCTGGCTCAGATCCTACTTGATCTTACCTTCTTTGAACTCGACATGCTTCTTAGCAATCGGGTCATACTTACGCTTGACCATTTTTTCAGTCATATTGCGTGGGTTCTTCTTGGTAACATAGAAGAAGCCAGTGCCTGCCGTTGAATTCAGGCGAATTTTGATCGTTGCCGGTTTGGCCATTGCGGTGCACCTTCATTTGAGGGCTGAAACTCGAAAACGCGTCTAATGATGGTTTGTGGCCGGGAAGTCAACCGGCTGAGCGCATCAAATTCGATCGGTCGAGTGCCCGGATCTGGTCCAGCGCAAGAATGGCGGACGAAGATCATCTTTGCCAGCTAACCGTTCGTCGATTTCGCCCAGCATAAACCGCGTCACATTCGGTAAATCCAAGTCGAGCGCATCCTTCAAAGACACCCATTGCAAGTCATGCAACTCAGCACCATCAAGGGGTGGCCGATCATCGATCAGGACTTTTTCTGCATCCGCCATGAAAAAGCGGGCATCGAACCGTTTAGGTCGATACGGCGGCGTTATGGCGCGGCCAATGAAGCGTAAATGTTCCAGAACCGGGGCGATATTCATATCGTAAAGCGGCTGCCAACCCGCCGGCGCTTTGCGGGGCATCTGCGTCGATTGTCCGATCAGCAACCCGGTTTCTTCGAACGTTTCACGGATCGCCGTGAGCGCGAACGCACGAGGAAGCCGCCGGGCCTGAAAGCGTAACCTTGCTTCTTCCGTCCGGGACAGTTCGCTAGCACTCTTGGCGCGACCGTCATGTGGGTCAACGCGGCCACCTGGGAAGACATATTTGTCCGGCATGAAATCATGGCGTCCAGAGCGTTTGCCCATGAGGACGCGCGGAACAGCTTGATCGCGCCGCACCAAGATAAGCGTTGCCGCATCGCGCGGACGAGGGCTTGGTTTGTCCTTGAGGATGACTTCACCCGCATCTTCGCGATCATAGGCCGTGCCAAGATCCGGTTTACTCATCGCTTGCGTTTTCCTTTTCCACCCGACTTGCCTTTGCCGCGCTTCATGTTGCCAGACCCTTTCTGACGATCAAAGCGCTTCCCCCGCGTCCGTGGCTGCAATTTTTCACCCGGCTTGCGAGGGCGAGGGTCAGAGAGGAGTTCCAGCAAAAGCCCACCTTCAAGCGGGGTCACTTCATTCAGACGCACGGTCACAGGTTGGCCAAGCTCATACCGTTTGCCAGATGTCTCGCCGACCAGGGCCTGGGCAGCTTCTTGATAGCGCCAGTATTCCTGCGAAATCCGTGAGGCCGGGCAGAACCCGTCAGCGCCCGTTTCCTCAAGGCGAATGAAGAGGCCAGAACTGGTGACCCCTGTGATACGGCCTTCGAACTCGGCGCCAACGCGATCAGCCAAGAAATGCGCCAGATACCGATCATTCGCTTCCCGTTCGGCGGCCATAGACCGGCGCTCCGTGCGAACGAGGTGTTCGGCGGTTTCATCCAATTGAACCGACTGCTTGTCGGTCAGGCCATCTGGCCCGAAAGTCAGCGATGAGATCAGGGCGCGATGAACGATCAGATCGCTATAGCGACGGATCGGACTGGTGAAATGCGCATACTTTTTCAGATTGAGCCCGAAATGTCCGATATTTTCGGGGCTGTAGATCGCCTGGCTTTGTGTGCGCAGAACGATTTCCGACACCGCTTCTGCATTGTCCGAATCCTCAAAGTCGAAAAGCAATCTGTTGAATCGGTGTGTCTGAGTCCGTTCCCCCAAGGGCCATTTGATGTCGAGCGTTTTAAGGAATTCCGAAAGCGCTGCTATTTTGGCGTCTGATGGCGAGTCATGCACGCGATAGAGCAGGGGTGTTTTGTATTTTTCCAATTCCTCCGCAGCGCAGACATTGGCCTGAATCATAAGTTCTTCGATCAGCTTGTGTGCATCGAATCGTTCTTTTGTGCGAATCCCTGAAACTGTACCATCTGTTGCGATTTCGACTTTTCGCTCGGGCAAGTCCAATTCGAGCGGGCCCCGCTTTTCGCGGGCCTTGGACAGCGCCGCATAAGCGGCCCAGAGAGGCTTCAGCACCGATTCCAATAAGCCAGTGGCTCTTTCGCTTGGGTCACCGTCGATCGCGCGCTGGGCCTCTTCATAAGAGAGCGCCCCGGCCGAGCGCATCACCGCCCGCAGGAACGTATGCGATCGCTTGGTGCCGGACTGATCGAAGACAATTTCAACGGCCATGCATTGGCGATCCACGCCCTCTTTCAGCGAACATGCGTCGGCGCTAAGCTCAAACGGCAGCATCGGAACAACACGATCCGGGAAATAGGTGGAGTTACCGCGCTTCAGGGCTTCGCGATCCAATTCACTGTCTGGCGTAACAAAGGCGGCGACATCCGCGATCGCGACAATGACCCGAAACCCATCTTCCAGTTTTTCGGCGAAAACAGCATCATCATGATCGCGGGCATCTGCAGGGTCGATCGTGATCAGCGGTGTATCGCGCAAATCCGTGCGGGCGACTTTAGCAGGCTGTGCCGTATGCGCCTGATCGATCACGGCTTTTGGAAATTCAGTCGGTATGTCATGCGCCGCAATCGCGAGCAGTGATGCTGCAGCGGGGTCTTCCTGACGGCCGAGGATTTGCTCGACGCGTGCGCGCACCGGACCATACCCTCGCTGAGGGTAAGGCGCAGCCAGGACGAGGTCGCCATTCTCAGCGCCATTGCGCTCTGCTTCGCGCACATGCAGCTCGTGTTTGACCTTGCGACTTGCCGGTTTCACCCGTCCGCCACGCGCCGTGCTGAGATAGACACCAGTGACCGGGCGCTCCTCGTCGCGGCTCTCGAACAGCTTCATCAAGCGCGCTGTCCAGGCCCCGTCTGTTTGCTTTATGCGGGCAAGACCGCGGTCACCAACACCAGGCGCAGGGCCGCGCGCTTTACCGGAATAACCATCATAGAGAATATCTGGTCCATAGGCGCCTTCTTTGCCAAAGGCACGCGCGATGAGATCGCCATTGTCATCGGTGCGTTCAAACCGCACGACACTTGTCGGCGGCGGCGCGTCTGATTGTGCCCATTCCCGGCGGCCGGTTTTGGTCAGGGTACCGTCCGCTTCAAGGTCTTTTAAAATTGCGCGCAGGGTCTGGCGTTCGCGACCCTTCACCTTAAGGCCGCGAGCGATGTCTTGTTTGGTCGTAGCGTCCGGGTTCTCTTTCAGAAAGTTGAGAACCGTCTGTTTGTCTGGAAAGCTCATGGCGCGCGCCATACAGGAAGTTGAGGCGCTTGGCTCGCGCTAATTTGTCGGGATGTGTGCGAAGATATCTACCGGGGTGAGACCGAACGATCCGGTCAACACGCCCCATTCACCGGTCATAACCTCATAGTGCAGGTGTCGTGGCACCTCATACCCGGCCGTTTTTACCATGAAACCAATGGTTTGACCGATTGAGACTGTGTCACCGATTTCGACGCTGTCAGCAAAACTCTCGAGGTGAGCATAGCGCGCAAACACCCCATCACCGTGTTGTATCACCAACATGTTTCCATAATCGTCGCGATAGATCTTTTCTCTGATCCAGCCATCAGCCGCCGCATAGACGCCGACTGGATTCGCATCATGTAGATCGATCCCTTTATGTGGCCGGCCATTCCGCGGTCCAAAGCCCGAGGAGAAGCAGCCTGCTTCCACCGGAGCCACTGCGAGGCGTATGCCGTTGATGATGGCCATGGTTTTGTAGGTTGTGATCTGCCTGTCAGAATTGGCGGGCGGTGCATTCGACACGGTCATTCGGGGACAGAGAGAAAGGGATTTCGGAAATGCGAAATCTTTTGGCGCGGTAAAATCGGGCTTTGGAGACGGTGGCGGAGCAGTGATGGGCTCTTCGTCCGGCTGGGGCGCCTCCGTTTCCGCTTCGTTGACAGGGTCTGGATCAACAGCTGTGGTCTCTGAGCTCGTAGCACAGGCACTCAATACGAAACTCATCGCGACGGATGATAGTAGGCCCAGGAATTTATGACACGACATGATACGCCACCTCTCTGTGCGAGTTCTCTCTTGCACGTCCCACACGCGACTTATGCCGAACAAGGCCTCATTTGACTAGGTCTGTTCATCCAGGTTGAGCCGCATCTCGAGTATGTATGGCGAGAAGCCTGTCTTCTCATAAGCGCGAATAGCTGGCTGATTGTCTGGATATACAGTGAGGTGGATTTCGGGAAGGTTGTGCGCCCGCGCCCATTCAAACAAGTGCTCGAGTACCTGCTTGTTGACGCCTTTTCCGCGATGAGTCGGATCGACGTATAGAAAGCCGATATAGGCATGGAAGTCTGGCGATACATAATGGCGTGATGGTTTCTTAATGGCGTAACCAGAGCCAATCGGGTGTCCGTTCAGAACGGCCACGGCGACTTCTGCGTTCGGATCGTCAATCATTGCAGCGACGTCGTAATAGCTCAATGGATCCGGCTTCAGCGTATGATCATAAGGGCGTTCAGCCGTGATGATGCCTTGCTCAAAGGCCAACAATTCGGGAAGATCCCCTGCACGCGCAGATCGAATTGAAATTCCAGACATTTGCATGGCGTATCGCTTGTGCACGCTTTTTGTCCAGCCTTGGAAAACGATCTCTGACCTACTCTTAACGCGGCCCGTTACATATCGCTCGAATTTGCCGTGAATCAAATACAAGTAAAACAACCTCATGGTGAACTGTAGAAAATTATATATAAAGTAATTGAATCAGTGAATACATAACTGGCTGCGTTATCACTCCTGGAGCAATGGGGGTGAGGTTCGATAATATTGACCTCACGAACCGCTCCCAAATCGCAAGCGCCGGCAGGTGCGGAGAGGATAAAATACGTGGCCCTGGATATGGCATTGATTCAATTCTATCGCTGCAAGTCCCTGGGGGATCTTTTGGAAGAAGCGAGCGCAACCTGTGCCGCAATCGGTTTTCCATTTATGTCCTTACATTGGACTCCAGCCGCTGGACCCGTTGCGACGATGCTTGGCAATCATGTGACGGTCTGGGATAATTTCACTCACGCCCTAGGGCTTGAGGGGCAGCAATTATCGGCGGCGATGGAAAATTCCCTTGCTCTGGCTTTGCAACAGGAAAAATCGGACACGCAAGTCTGTCAGCGATGGAAGACGCAGCAACGTGCCACTTTCCAAATGGTTACAGATGCACCGGCTGATCATTACCTAACCCGACATCAGAAACAGCTTCCGTGCGCGTTCAACCAACCAGAATGGCGTGACTTATTCTTCACACCGCTATGCCGTGAGCGCGATCGGGCATTGATGCTCGTCGCTATGACACAATCTGTCATCACGCCGGAAATGAAGACAAACATCACCAGAGCGCAAGAAACCTTCGCGAATGCCTATCGGTATTTACATGTCGAGTCGCTTCATCAAGCGCGAACAGATGGCGATGAGGTCGAGGAACCAGCATTGTCACGCCGGGAGGTCGAATGCCTTCATTGGCTGGCCTCAGGCAAAACTCTCACAGAGGCCGCAACCATTTTAGGTATTAGCGAACGTACCTTACGGTTTCACATAGCCAATGCGCGCGAACGGCTTGGCGTCTCAACCACCGTGCAGGCGATTGTCGCTGCCGCGTTCGCGTACGGATTCAATCCACATGATGGTCGACGATCGCTTTATGCGACCGCTCAGTCATTCATGAATTAATTCCCGCCGCGCGCCTCACTTGTTTGTGTATGTGATAGTGACATGTCCGCTGATATATTTGCCATCCACTGTGAGCCCTTTGGCGGGACTGCTCGACGTATAGGAATTGTGTGACGAGCTTTGGTCGTGCTTGAATTTGCCGGTGCCTTTTCCCGTGCCGTGATCAAAAACCCAATTCGAGGTATAAGTGGTTATCGGCTTGTCGCCGGATATCCCGCAGTACTCGAAAAACTCGATCGAAGGCTCATAGTAATTGCTGCGCTGCTCATCGCCCTTTGAGTCAGTATAATAGGCATACACTTTACCGGTCGTTGTCGTACAGCCGCCGCAATTGGGGGAGCACTTCTGGCCTGTGGCCTGGACGCCGATCGTATCCGATTGCCCGGATTTGATCGTATGACCGTTGACCGACTGTTTATTATAGGTGAGCCGCGCATGCTTGGATTGACCGTCATGCAGGCGAAACGTCAGATCACTATCCGTATTGTTTGTGATGCAAAGCTCAAAAATTGAGGCTTCGGCATAAGCCATGCCAACGGGCCCAAGTATTGCTGCGCAACTGATTGCAGCCATTGAAATGATTTTTGAGATCATCGCGGTCTCCTTTTCCACTTAAACGCAGAAAGTTTCCCGCTCACGCCCGCTCTTGAAACTGTCCGATCTGACAGTCGAGCGATATCGTATGTGTCGCTACGCCTGATTTTCTCTCAACCAATCAAATGAAGGGAGAGTCATGAAAAAGATCACGAAAGTCCTCGCAGGTGCAAGCGCCGCTGCCATTGTCGCGTCAGTTGGTTTGTTCGGTGCGGCGCACGCCGCGTCGTCAGAAGAAGCACGTTACACCCATCCCGATTGCGAGGGCGCGAATGCTGTGTGCGGCGTTATCGTTATGGGAAATGCGGGATCCTTTACGCTGGATTGGGTCGCGGTAAACGCGCATAGTTCACAAGAAAGCCCGGCCACACATGCGTCTTGCAAAGGCTTTGACAAAAAGCTGACGACAAACGTGCCATCCGGAAATTATGATACTTTCGTCGTGCCCGCCAGTTGCTCCTACAAATTGAAGATGGATATACTGAGCGGCAATAGCAAAGATATGAATCTGTTCCTGACGCCAGGCTGTCAGATCATTGCAAAAGTCTCGGGCGATCTCGGTTCCAACAGTTGGAAAACGCTCGAGATTTCCAGCCTTTCAGACAAAGTCACGACCACCAGCGATGGTAAGCCACTCGATCCAGCGGGCTATAAATGCGGCAAACTAAGCGGCGCAGACAAATACGTCTAAAGCCAATTCTGGAGGTGAAGTTTGCAGCCATGATGCAGCGTTCTTGCATCTCCCATCAAAAGACATCGCGGCTCTCAATCTTGGGCGCCGCGATGTCGTCTTTGGTGATTTGCAGCAGCTGTGTTGCCGATCCCGACTTCGCATTGGAAGCATCAAGAGCAGAGATGCTAGAAGATCTTCTCCAGGCCAATCAAGCCGATCGATTAGCGCAAGAGAGCCGTGAGCGGTCAGCGATAAAATCATTGGTTCTGCGCGGCGGGCCATCGCTCGAGAGCATGCGTTTGTCCGTTGAGCTTGAACAGGCGGACTTAGCCATCGTCATGGACGCCATTCTGCAAGCCAACGTAATCGACTATCTCTCGCCGTCGCTCGCTTTCAACGGGCGTGTATCAGCGCGATTTGACGACCGCCCTTTGACGCAGGCGATTAATCTGTTGCTGGACGATACCGGCATCGTCGCGCGCGTCGACAATGGATTGCTCAACTTTTCATCGGGCGGCGAGATTTCAGTGATTTCTTCCGCTGAAAGCGAAACGGACGAAAGCCTGGTGAGTCGAGAAATTGTGCTGAAACATTTGGCGGCGGCGGAAGTAGAGACCATGATCGGTGAATTGTTCGATGACGATGATTATGACGATGCGGAGCAACTTACGGTCAGCGGCGTTGCCGAATTGAACACGATATATCTGGCCGGGCCGTCGAGTGAGGTAAAGCGCGCGGCGAGCATTGTCTCGCGGGCCGACCGTCCCGTTCCTCATGTGATCATTTCGGCTTTGGTGGTCAAAGTGAATACATCGTCGGTCGAGTCGCTAGGGATCGATTTTTCTGACTTGGCTGATGGCAGTTTCAGCATTTCTAGTATCGTCCCGAACACTACGGGCGGGAATGTCGTGGCGACGTTTGAAGAGCTCGCAGGCAATACCGCGCAATTGACAGCGACGATCAAATTTCTGGCCGCACAGAACATAGCTCAGGTTTTGTCGCGCCCTTATGTAGCGACCCGCAGCACCCAACCGGCAACAATCGAAATCGTTGATGATCAATTTGTTCGGGTCGATACGACGACCGATGACTCTTCGATTATCGCCACGGATTCGATCACAGCAGGCATATCAATGACAATCACGCCGATTGTAATGGCCGATTCATCGGTTCGGCTTGATCTCAGGATTGAGGATTCCCGCTTCAGTGCCACGGCGGGTGATGTCCTGATTGCCAAAGAACGCAATACCGCCTCAACCTCGATGGTGGTCGGGACAGGCCAGACGATTGTGATCGGTGGGTTGAACTCGCGCTATCGGATAACCGAAAAGTCGGGCATGCCCTGGCTGCGGAAAATCCCGATCGTGAATTTCTTTGTGGCAGAACAGGACTCGCTTGAGTCTCAGAACGAGATGGTGGTCTATCTCACGCCCTATATCTGGATGCCTGGCATGGACCTTCCGCGCGCGCTGCAAGAGCAACCCGCACTGGAGTATCCGCCTCTCCTGAGCGTTGAGAAATTCGGACGCGAATAGATCGAAGCGCTTACTTCTTCGCTGCCGCTTTCTTCTTCGCTGGAGCCTTTTTCTTGGTGGCGCGTTTCTTTTTGCCGCCCTTTGCCTCTTTCGCAGCCAGAAGTTCCAAAGCTTGATCGATGTTCACGTCCGTTGGCTGCATATCCTTCGGCAAAGTCGCATTGGTTTTCTGGTGTTTGATATAAGGCCCATAACGGCCTTCAAGCACTTGCACCGGGTCGCCGCTGGAAGGATGGGCACCAAGGTCCTTCAGAACTTTGGCGGCTGGGCGGTTACCGCGCCCGCCATTGGCTTTTTTGTCTGCAATCAAAGACACCGCTCGATTGAGGCCAATGGTGAACATTTCTTCGACACTGGGCAGGTTCGCAAACGTACGATGATGCTGCACGTAGGGTCCGTAACGGCCGAGATTGGCCATAATTGGTTCGTCATCTTCAGGGTGTTTGCCAACTTCGCGGGGCAAGCTGATCAGCATCAGCGCTTTTTCAGGATCAAGCTCTTGCGGTGACCAACCCTTTGGCAGGCTGGACCGTTTTGGTTTGTCCTCGCCAATATCCATTTCCAGGTATGGGCCGAAGCGTCCGGACTTTAGCAGCACCGGCTTGCCGGTTTCCGGATGGATCGTGATTTCCTCGCCATCCGGATTGATCGCATTCTCTGCCTCTTCCTGGGTCGAGAAGGGGCGTGTGAATTTGCATTCTGGATAATTCGAACAGCCGACAAAAGCCCCGTGACGGCCGAGTTTCAAACTTAGCTCGCCTACATTGCATAGCGGACATTGGCGGGGCTTTTCCTTGACATTGCCTTTGTCGTCCACGGGCGGGAAGACATGGTGACCCAACGCCTCGTTCAGGACATCAAGCACGGCGGAAACGCGCAAATCCTTGGTTTCGTCGATATTCGCGGTGAACTGCGTCCAGAATTCGCGCAAAAAGGCTTTCCAGTCGAGTTTGCCATCCGAGATGACGTCGAGCTTCTCTTCCAGATTGGCGGTATAGTCATACTCAACATAGCGCTGGAAATAGTTCTCCAAAAAGGACGTGACCAGAATGCCTTTATCTTCGGGGACGAGTTGCTTCTTTTCGATCCGGACATAGTCGCGATCAACCAAAGTCGACATGGTTGACGCATAAGTTGACGGACGGCCGATCCCGAGCTCTTCGAGTTTCTTGACCAGCGACGCTTCAGTGTAGCGAGGCGGTGGATTGGTGAAATGCTGTTCTGACTTCGCTTCTAGCAAGTCGGCGTGCTGGCCTTCGGACACTTTTGGCAGACGCGCTTCGGCATCTTCGTCCTTGTCCGTCTCGTCGCGACCTTCCGTGTAGAGTTTGATGAAGCCATCAAAAACCAGGACCTGTCCGGTCGCCCGCAGCGTCGCGCTTTTGTCTTTGTTCAGGAGGTCGATCGTGGTGCGCTCAAACTGAGCCGGTTCCATTTGCGACGCGACCGCGCGACGCCAGATCAGCGCATACAGCTTCCAGAGGTCGCGATCGGACTGTTTATAATCATCTGGGCGCAGGCCGAAGACGGTAGGGCGAATGGCTTCGTGCGCTTCCTGTGCATTCTTCTGCTTGGACGAAAAGCGGCGTGGCTTTTCAGGCAAATATTGCGCGCCGTAATTCTCTTTCACGTGGTCGCGGGCCGCATGATAGGCCTCTTCGGCCATGTTGACGCCATCGGTCCGCATATAGGTGATGCGACCTTCCTCATACAGCTTCTGCGCGGCCTGCATGGTCCGCTTGGCAGAGAAACCGAGCTTGCGTGACGCATCTTGCTGCAGGGTGGAGGTGATGAAAGGCGGCGGCGGGTTGCGTTTGACCGGTTTGGCCTCGACGCTTTCGACCGAGTACCCGCCAATCTTGACCGCATCCAATGCAGATTGCGCGGCCGCAGCATCCGGCAGGTCGAACTTTTTCAACGATTTGCCGTTCAAGGCATGCAAACGGGCCTCGAAATCAGTTCCGTCCGGTGCGCGCAGATTGGCAGCAATCGTCCAATACTCTTCTGGTTTGAATTTCTCTATCTCAAGCTCGCGATCGACGACGATCCGCAAGGCCACCGATTGTACGCGGCCAGCCGACCGAGATCCCGGCAGTTTGCGCCACAAGACAGGCGAAAGATTAAACCCAACCAAATAGTCGAGGGCGCGTCGCGCCAGATACGCGTCGACCAGTTCCTGATCGATCTCGCGCGGATTTTCCATCGCGCTGGTGACCGCCGATTTGGTGATCGCATTGAACACAACGCGTTCAATGGGCGTGTCCTTTTTGATCGCACGGCGCTTTTTGAGAGCATCGAGCAAGTGCCAGGAGATGGCTTCGCCTTCACGATCGGGGTCGGTCGCGAGGATCAGCTTGCCGCCGGCTTTCACCGCTTCGGCGATTTCGCGAATCCGCGCCTGGCTCTTTGAATCAGCCTGCCAGACCATTTCAAAATCATTGTCTGGATCAACTGATCCATCTTTAGAGGGCAGATCTCGGATGTGACCATATGAGGCCAACACTTTATACTCATTACCGAGATACTTGTTGATTGTCTTCGCTTTGGCGGGGGACTCAACAACAACAACATTCATGGGAGGATGGCTCCTGAAAGGGCTTCAAGGCGGCGGAAAGTGGTTGTGGCCGGGCCCGCTGTCAAGAAGGGATTTCTCTAGCCGTCTTCTTGATAGGCCAAAACTGTAAGAGAGATGAACAGCGCACACAGGGCGGGAGACCATGCTGCAATCAGTGCGGGAATGGCCCCGGATGATCCGAAACTGGAGGCAATTTGTGTGACGAAGAATAGAATGACAGCAGCCCCCGCACCCGTCGCAATTAATCTGCTGGTGCCGCCCAATCGAGATAGGCGCAAACAAACAATCGCGCCGATCAGAGCCATCGCGGTGTAAAGAATCGGCAGAGATGTCAGTCCGAACCAACGCATGGAGAAGCGCGACGTATCGAGGCCCGCACGCCCGGTTTGGTCGATGAAGGACGGTAAACCCCAGAACCCGATTGTATCGGGCGAGGTGAATCGCGACAACAACGTATTCGGATCAAGATCGGTCTCAATGGCGAGGCTCGACAGTCGTTGAGGTGGGTTGCCGGGTGTGTTCTCGACCAGATCGGTGAGCTGCCAGAAACCGCCGGAGATTGTCGCGGTTTCTGCATCGATGCGCCGGATAAAGCGAAAGCGAGAGGTGGGCCGGGCGCCCTCATATACGCGGCCTTCTTCCAGAAAGCGTACATCCGTAAAAACTTGCCCGGTACTGTCGACCGAGCCTGCATGGATCACGATCTGGCTGTCATCCGTGCCTTGTCGCAGCCAGACATCAGAGCGTTGCCGTTCAACGACGCGGCCGCCTTCCTGCAATAGGTTGGCGCGCGTGGCTTCAAACTGTTCTGACAGGTGCGCGCCGAGCGGATTGAGCACCATCATTGCAAATAGGCCCAGCGCAGCTGCCATCACCATCACGGGCGCCAGGAATTGCCAGGCGGATTGCCCGGTCGCGCGTATCACCGACAGTTCAGAACTCTTGGAAAGCTGATTGTAAGCAATCATAGCAGCCACGAGCACGGCAAATGAAAGCGTTTCCTCGAGCAAACCGGGGAGTTTCATCAGTGAAAGCTGGACCGCCGAAAACGGCGACAGCTCAATATCACCGCCAACTGTGCGCAATTGCTCGACGACGTCGACTAGCATGATTGTGATCGCAAATATGCCGACGACAAGTCCGAGTGCGAACAGGCAACGCAGGAACACATAGCGTTGAATCATCGAGCCCGTCATGATCGCGGTGCGCCTTTGATGCGTTGGCCACTGCGGAACAAAACGTAAGACAGGGCGCCAATCGCAAACAGGGGCACGAGCCATTGCCCGATATTCATCATCGGGCTGCCGCCGCTGCTCGATTGAACGGAAAGTTGCACGATAATCAGCAACAATGCTCCAGTTGATGCGATGACAATGCGTCGGGCATATCCGCGGCGACTGAAGTTTCCGCCGACCACGGCGAGTATGGCCAGCATCGCCATAGCGACACTGATCAAGGGTGATGCCAGCCTCGAATTCGCTTCTGCCAGAAACTCTGTCTCATTGCGTCTTTCATTATAACTCGACCGATCAATGAAGAGCAGCTCGTGTAAGAAACGGTCGGACGCTTTCAGGATGAGTTTGGTGTCTTCCTGGACAAAGGGGGTGAGATCGAACGTTGATTGTTCAAAATTCAGGATGCTCAGCGCGCCATTCTGATCCAATTGGTGAATCTGTCCGTTGAACATGACAATGGCCGGTAATCCATCGACTTCGATGAATCGACCGCGCTCCGCGAGATAATCTCGAGCGTCGGGCTGGCCTATCCGTTCGGCAATCTGCACACCGATCAGGTCCTGGCCTTGTTGCTCACGGGCGAAGACGGTCAGATTGGCATCCGGCGTTGTGAATTGTCCGGGCCGGACAAGAGACGATGCAAGATCAGCGCGCGCGTCGTTGATCGTTGCGCGCATTTCGCGTTGTGCCGAAGGCTGAACCCAAAGGTTCACGCCAAGATGGACGACCGCGCTCAATACAGCGAGGCGCAAAATCGGTGATGCGACTTGCCAGCGCGTCATGCCCGCCGCTTGCGCGACCACAACCTCGCTGTCGCGATGCAGACGGTTGAGCGCCCAAATGGTGGCAACAAACATCGCCATGGGCGTCAACAAGGCGACAATCTGGGGCACACCGAGGGCCACGATCTTGAAGAATGTGAGCGCGCCCTGACGATTGTCGACGATGATCTCAGTCTGCGACAAGCCCTGTGCAAGGATTGCAAGCACAGTCAAACCGCCGACAATAATCAGCACGGATCGCAAAACCCGGTTGAAGAGATAGCTCTGGACTCGATTCATGAGTGAATTTGTTTGTTTTCCTGTCTGTTTTTCCGGCTTAGCGAGTTGCGCCGCGCGCGTCGATGCTTACTTTGCGGCTCAAATGGAGTTGTTGCATGAAAATTACATTCACGGACACAGCCAAGTCTGAAATCGTTGGGTTCCTCATCGATGAAGGCGGCAAACTGCCAGAAGCGGCAGAGGCTATGGACAAAGATTCGGGCGGACTTTTGTCCGAAGCCCGCACCGCAGGTCGTTTTTCTGGCAAAGAAGGCCAGCAGGCTTTTGTGGTCTTACCAAAGGGCGCGAGTGCCAAACGGGCGCTATTAGTCGGCGCCGGCAAAGCCAAAGCACGTAATGATCGTTCACTGGAACGGATCGGCGGTACTATCTATAAGGCGCAAGCGAATAGCGGGTTCAAATCGCTCAGCCTTTATGTCGACGATGCCGACGCTGCAGCGCGCATCGCTTTAGGCATCAAACTCGCCGCCTATCGCTTTGACGATTATCGCACCAAACTGAAAGACGAAGATAAGCCGAGCTTATCCAGTGTCAGCTTTGTTATTGCGGATGCAAAAACCGCGCGTGCAGCGTTCAAGCCATTAAGTGCGGGCGCGGACGGCACGTATCTCGCGCGCGACCTCGTCAACCTACCACCAAATGATCTCTATCCTGGTAGCTACGCGGAGCGAATTGAAGCGCTGGCAGAGCACGGTCTGGAGATCGAGATCCTGGGTGAGAAAGACCTAAAAAAGCTCGGCATGAATTCCATGCTTGGCGTCGGTCAGGGCAGTGTCAAAGACTCTAAGCTCGGCATCATGCGTTGGATGGGCGGAAAGAAAGACGAAGCGCCGGTTGCATTGGTCGGCAAAGGTGTTTGCTTTGATACCGGCGGTATCTCTCTCAAACCTGGCGCGGGCATGGAAGACATGCGCGGCGATATGGGCGGTTCAGCAGCGGTCGTTGGCGCTATGCTGGCCTTGGCCAAACGTAAAGCCAAAGCCAATGTCGTCGGTCTGGTTGGTCTGGTCGAGAATATGCCGGATGGTGACGCCATTCGTCCGGGCGATATTTTGAAATCCATGTCAGGTCAGACCATCGAAGTGCAAAACACCGATGCGGAAGGCCGTCTCGTTCTGTGCGACGTGCTTTGGTACACGCAAGAGACCTATAAGCCGAAAGCGATTGTCGATCTGGCGACCCTGACAGGCGCGATTGTAATCGGTCTTGGGCACCATCATGCGGGTCTGTTCACCAATGATGACAGCCTCGCTGATCAATTGACGAATGCTGGCCTGACAGAAGGCGAACGCGTCTGGCGGCTGCCGCTCGGACCGGAATATGATCGCCAGCTGAAGTCAAAATTTGCGGATATGCGCAACATCGGTGGACGTGCAGCAGGGTCCATTACCGCTGCACAATTTCTGCAGCGTTTCATCCAGGATGGTCAGACTTGGGCACACTTGGACATTGCCGGTGTGGCCTGGGTCGACGGCGAAAAAGCGCCGATCGATCCGAGCTGGGCCAGCGGCTTTGGACCGCGTCTGCTCGATCGCTGGATTGCAGACAATTACGAAAGCTAGACGATGAGCGAAACCGACCAGCCTGAATGGTGGTTCTACCATTTACAGCGCACCACGCTGGAGCGGGCGGTCGGGCCATTGCTTGAAAAGTGTCTGGAGCGTGGCTGGCGCGTGCTGGCTGTGAGTCCTGATGCGACGCGGCGCGCGGCGTTAGACGAAGCCTTGTGGACGTATGACGATCAGAGCTTTCTGCCTCACGGACAAGCCGAGGCGGAAGGCCTGGCGGCGAGCGATCAGCCGGTCCTGATCTCCAGTCAGACCGAGAATGCAAATGAAGCGGCCGTGGCATTATTAATGGATGGCGTTGAATTGCCCGTTGATGCGGGGTTTGAGCGCTGCATGGTGATGTTCGATGATGGCGACAGCGCGACGCGGCAGAAGGCGCGAGAGCAGTTTAAAGCGGCAAAAGATGCCGGGCTGACCGCCCGATACTTCCAGCAAAGCGGTCGCGGATGGAAAGAGGCAGGCACATGAATACGCTGTATCTTGGCAATCTCAATTATTCCTCCTGGTCCATTCGCGCAGTTCTTGTGGCGCGCGGAGCAGGGCTGAATATCGCTGAACAAGTGCTGCCATTAGGGCCGGACGACACTTATGAAACGTTGCTGAAGGAAACAGGACAGCACCGCGTTCCTGCCCTGGTGACCGACCATGTGGTCATTCATGACAGTCTCGCGATCACAGAGTGGATCGCTGAGCAGGCCCCGGCTGGCAAGGTCTGGCCCATCGATCCTGTTAAACGCGCCCGAGCGCGAAGCCTATGCGCGGAGATGCATGCCAGCTTCATCGATATTCGCAGTGATATGGGAGTCGATATTCGATCGAACCTTCCAACGCCGCCTCTGATCGGCGGCTTGAAATGGGATATAAACCGCATCCTGCAGATCTGGCAGGAAACGCGCACCGCATATCAAACGGATGGGCCATACTTGTTTGGCGAATGGTCGGCCGCTGATGCATTCTTTATGCCCGTTGCAACGCGGTTCCGTACGTATGGATACGCGTTAGCGGGATTGGCCGAGGATTATGCGTCTGCTGTGCTGAGCCACCCATTGTCTCAGCAATTGATTGCGGAAGCCAAAGCAGAGCCCTGGACCGTGGATTTGAGCCAGTTTCGTCCCAAAAGCGCTGATTAGATCAGTGCTTCTCGCCCGCGGGCTTTGTGATCATCGTGATCACGAATGTGATCAACACGATAATGCCATACGTCCCAGCCACTTGCAGTGTGTGCGCGGGCAGCGTCCCCGTCCACAGAAAATAGACGCCGTAACCAGCTGCGATGAGCACAGCGAAGGCTAGCATCATGCGAAGGGTTCCAGTCATAATCGTCCTCCCAATTTATCGCTCATAATCTATATCGTTTCATCAAGTTATGAAGAATTCATGGCACCCTGCGCGCAATAGTTGCAGTGAGTCGAATGCGTCGCTATAGGCGCGCCAAAGACCATTGATACAACAGACAGGAGCCATTCATGGCTGGTACGCGTACTTTCTCTATCATCAAACCAGACGCCACCACACGCAATCTAACCGGCGCAGTCAATAAAGTCATCGAAGATGGCGGTCTGCGCATCGTGGCTCAGCGTCGCATCCACATGACGCAGACGCAAGCAGAGCGGTTTTACGAAATCCACAAAGAGCGTCCGTTCTTTGGAGAATTGGTCGAGTTCATGACCTCAGCGCCCGTCGTCGTTCAGGTCCTGCAAGGCGACAATGCGGTTGCGCGCTATCGCGAAATTATGGGCGCGACCAATCCTGCTGAAGCAGCTGACGGCACGATCCGCAAATTGTTCGCGCAATCTATCGGCGAGAATTCAGCGCACGGTTCTGATAGCGACGAGAATGCAGCACTGGAGATTTCTCAGTTCTTTAGTCAAGCCGACATCGTTGGCTAGACCATCGCTTTGAACTCGTTGGAAAACCGTTCTCACACCGAGAACGGTTTTTTCTTAGCCAAAATTTCGCGCGCGGCCATTGCAACTGCGCGAGGATAGAGCTGATGCTCTTCCTTCAAGACGCGCGCTTGCAGCGTATCTGCTGTATCGTCTGCCAGAATGGGGACGCGCGCCTGAGCGATGACGTCGCCCTCATCAACGCCTTCGGTTACCCAATGGACCGAACAGCCAGCTTCGGCGTCGCCTGCATCAATCGCTCTTTGGTGCGTGTCGAGCCCGGTATATTTTGGCAGTAGTGATGGGTGAATATTGATCATCCGGCGGTCCCAGCGGGTCACAAACCACGGCGTCAATATGCGCATGAAACCGGCCAGAACGATCATCTCAATGTCATGAGTGTCGAGCACGTTCTGCATCTCACGCTCAAACACTTCACGGTCTTTGCCATAAATCTTGTGATCCACCGCAGCCGCTGGAATATTCCCCGCCGAGGCCGTCTCCAAACCTGGTGCATTCGGGCGATTGGAGAGCACCAGGGCCGGTTCAGCGGGGTAATCTTGTGCGGTTGCGGCCGTCAAAATGGCCTGCATGTTTGAGCCGCGACCGGAGATCAGAATGGCCGTTCGGAGCCGGATCATGCTTCGACCAGGTCACCAATAATAACCGGACGTTCGCCGACGTCAGACAGGACGTGCATCGCGCGGTCAACGTCGCTTGCAGCGACGGCGAATACCATGCCGACCCCCATATTGAAGGTTCGATGCATCTCATCCTCGGCGATATTGCCGGTCTCTTGTAGCCACCGGAAAACATCAGGGGCGCTCCAAGCCGACCGATCGATACGAGGTGTCAGCGTCTCCGGACACATACGTGGTGTGTTCTCGGTCAAGCCGCCGCCAGTAATGTGCGCCAGTCCTTTGGCCAATCCGTCCTTGATCAAA
>JBCCDZ010000008.1:0-27542 GCA_039030525.1 Pseudomonadota bacterium
CCGGCGCCGGCGGCAAGCCTAAGGCCTCACAGCGCTGCATGCGCGGACCATAGGTCTCGCGGATCTTTTCGCTGGCCAGCCGGGTCAGCAGATCTTCTCGGTCCAGCTCGGGCAAGGCCGCCAGATCTTCCGGAACCTCGTCGGTCGGATGGCTGAGCGGCACGCCTTCTGCAGCAGGCACGCCATTGAGGGTCTTCGGCATGATCCAGGTGCCGCTGCGGGCCGAGAGATACACGGTGTTGCTTGCGGACCGACCGATTTCACAGGCGAGCTCACAGCCCGTATTGCCGATGCCGACAATGATCACGTTTTTGCCGGATGTATCGACCGGCGTGGTCGGATCGAGATAGTCCTGGGCGTGAAATATCGCGCCCTCGAAGAGGCCTGGCCATGTCGGCATTTGCGGATCCCAATAGCTGCCACTTGCGGCCACCAGCGCGTTATAATCATGCGTCGACTCTTGTCCGTCTGCGCTGACCGTCACGCGCCAACCGCCCTCGGCCCGCGGCGTCGCAGAGATCACTTGCGTGCCGGTTTTGATGCTGTTTCGAAATCCAAACTGGTCGACATAGGATTCAAGCCAGGTGCGGACGAGCGCGCAGCTCGGAAATTCCGGCCAGTCTTCCGGCATGTCAAAGTCGCTGAAACGGCTCATTTTCTTGGTCGTATTTGTCCGCAGCGAGCCATAGGCCGACGAGCGCCCATTCGGATTGTTGAGCACCCAATGCCCGCCAATGTGCGGTGACATTTCGAAACAATCGACATGCAATCCGCTTTGCAAAAGCGTTTTGGTGGCCGTCAGCCCGGACGGGCCACCGCCCACGACACAGACCCGTTTCGCGGCTCGATCACTCTGATTCTGTTGCGACATATGAGCGTGATCTACGACCCATCGCGCTCGGTCAATCTTTCAAGCGGCATTGGAGTCGGAAATTCAAAGCGGAAAGCGCGCGTGTGGGCTTGTGCCGGCTTTGCTGTCCGTTGCCACACGAAGCAGATAGTCGGAATGCGGATCTCTTTTGTCGGTTTCAAACCAAACCGCAGTTTATCGCCAGGCAGTTATTGCGAGCATCTTCGATTCGGTCACAATTCCGAGCCTTCGCGTGATGCTAAAACTTTGTTGGGGGGGGATACGGCATCGATCATTGGACCCAACTCGCAAGGAAGTGTGGAAAATTCTCCAAAGCGCAAGGTCCCATTAAGTCGATCGATCAGCAAATAGTCCCCCACTTCGCATCGTAGCGAGATTGAATAGCGATTCCATCCCGTGACTTTTACCCCGCCGGGTCGAGCCACTTTGCCTAGCTCGCAGTCTTTTTCCCTTGGCGAGACAAGTTTGATCTTGTGAGAATATGCCTCACCTTCAACGGCTGTGAAATTGAGTTGATATGGAAGACGGGCTTGCTCAACGCCTCCAACAGTGTATGGCGGCATCTCGCAGACCATTGAGAAATCGCCTCGGTCTTCGATCGATTGCGCGCTAGCTCCCGTTATGAAATACAGGCTGGCGAGTATTGCAGTTAAAGTCCGCATTTTTCAAAATCCTCTTTCCGACAATCAAGTATAGTTGCCAGCTTATCATTGCTTGCGAAAAATTCGATGAAAAATGTACCTCAGCCAAATTCGTACAGCGACTGGAACTATGAGACGTAGATCGTTCCAGCCTTTAATGCACCCCCGCCCTCTCCGCTGCCGCCGTGCGGCGCAGGATGAAGAAGGCGATGACAACATAAACCGCAATTGCGGCATGCCGAAGCACGGTGATCGTCGGCGCGCCTGCGGTCTGTGCCAATAGGGCGTCGCCGACCGGCATGAGCAGCGCTGCCACGGCGGTCCAGGCCAACGCATCAAACCGGCGAACCGCCAGGAAGAGGGTGACGAGCAGGGCAATGAAGGCCGCGCGCAGGCCGTAAACATAGACGAAGCCGACATCCGTCGGGTCCGCCAATGGCAGACCCAATAGTCGGCAAAGCTGACCGGCGCAGCGAAGGCTCGGATCGCGTTCAGCGCTTGCAAGACAGCCATAAAGGCCGCGATCCAGAACCCAACGGTCTTGAAAAGGCTGGGTTTGGGAGGGGAAATAGTCGTCATGCCGAGGCTCCTTGTTAAGGGAATAGTGGCATTGGGCGGGGTTATTCGCTATTTCAAATATGAATTATAGAATTGCGATATTGAAAAATGAACTCTGTAAACTGGGACCATTTACGCTGCTTTGCTGCTGTCGCCCGTGACGGTAATTTGAGCATAGCGGCAAACCGTCTGAACATTTCAGCCGCAACCCTTGGGCGAAGAATTGATGCGCTGGAAACGACGCTGGGACTAAAGCTTCTCACCCGGCGTCCGTCAGGGGCGAAGGTCACGTCGGATGGCCTCGCCATTTTGAAATTGGTCAAGCCGGGCGGCGCGTATCTGGATCAGATCGCAAGGCTCGCTCAGACCTTGCAGACGGGGGCGGAGACGCCGCCTGTGCGGATCTCATCGACAGAGCCGATCATCTCCGATGTGCTTGTGCCGGCACTGCCGGCTTTCTTTCAGGCCAATCCCGACACACGGCTGGACCTGGACGTCTCGCTTGAAGTCTCAAACCTGAACATTGGCGAAGCGGATATTGCCGTGCGCATGTTCGCGCCAGACTCGGACACGTTGATCGCCCGCAAGTTGCCGCGCATTCGACTACAGCTCTATTGCAGTGCCGCCTACCTGGCAGGCCGGGATCCAGAGGCCTTGCGCCTGAGTGAAGAAAAGCTGGTTTGGTATGACGCGGCCTATGGCGATATCGCGGAAAATGTCTGGATCAAGGAGAAGGGCCTGGTCGATCAGGTCATCCTGCGCTCGGGCAGTGTCCGCGCTTTGATGAAAGCCGCCGAGGCCGGGGTGGGAATTGCCCCGGTGCCTGAATTTCTGGCGGCGAAAACCGAATTGGTGCCGGTGCCGTCTGAACCTTTGCCTTATCGACAGAGTTGGATTGTCTTCCATCGCGACGCCCGCGCCCTTCCGCATCAAAAGCGCGTCCGAAACTGGATTCGCAAGGCTTGCGACGCTTTTGATCCGAGCCTTGGATAGAAGACGTGCTGAGTCCATAGCCGACCTCCTTGCAAGGGCCCAAAAACGGGTGCTGAGAACGTGTGGTTACCTATCTTGGCGGATCAAGGTGATGGATCGGTCGCCATGGGTCCAGACGAACGTATCCTTCGTCGCCTGCGTGTAAGTCGCGTCAGACGTCACGGCCTTGAACACGGTTGGCGAGGTGCGCGTGTATTTGTGCCATTTGCCGTGATTGCCCGTGGCGCGAAGATTGCGGACGAGGAGGACCTCATCATCCACGCGTTTGAACTCATTCAATTGCTCGGAATGCTCGAACTTGTAGATGCTGATCTCGTGCTGCGGACCGGCTAAATCGCCAGTGACAAAGTCCAATATGACGGGGCGCGGTTGCGATGGACGTTGCGATTGAGGCGCTGGTTTGGAGCGCGGCGCCGGGCGATGACGGGGCTTGGCCGCTGCGGCTTCATTTTCACATCGCTGCACACAGGTGCGTATGGCGTCGTCACATCGCCGCCCGTTTGGCTCGCATGCCTGGACGAAATTCATGCAGCCATCGAACGCGAATTGTCCGGATAGGTCGCAGCTCGGGGCGCGATTGCGAAGGCAATAATTTCGCCTTTCATTTCCTTCCCGCTCGCAGGCCTGGATGCGCGTCTCGCGATGGTCCAGGCAACGTTGGTACTCATCGTTGACATTGCGTTCGCATTGATAAGCTATCGCATCACATTGGTTGATGCAGTTCGCCAATTGCGCCTTCGCTGGCGGCGCCGCTGTATAGAGGATTGCGCCCAGCAGGGTGATCGCCGCGAGGCGGGTGATTTTGCAGAATTCAAAAACAGTCATTGTCGGCTCCTTCGTCTGCAGAAGAATGAGCCATGAATGCGCCGCTCTTTTAATGGGGGCATTCCCCCATACGCAGGGTTGATGGCGATCCTTACCTTCCGATTGAGCCGACGCGCCCGGCATTGCGTGCGGTTTGAACTTTCAGTGTCACGGAGTGGATAAGACCATGAGCAAATACAAAATCCTGAGCGGAATTGCGTTGATGGGGTTTGCGCCCGCATTCGCCGATCAATCCGATTTTTACGCCGAGCTTGGCTATGCACGATACGGTATCGACGTGTCTGAGCAAGATTTCGATCCAGGTGCCATTCAAGCGCGCGCCGGTTACATGATCTGGCCTCAAATCGGGATTGAGCTGGAGGCTGCAGCCGGCGCTCATGAGAGCTCGCTATCGAGCGGGGATACCCGTCTTGGCGTCAAGATAGACCAAGCCCTTGCCGGATATCTCGTTGGGCGCTGGCCCGTCAGTGAGCGCATCGACCTCGTTGGCCGTGCCGGCTATCAAAAGCTCGATGTCAGCGTCACCGGCGAGCAGACCGGGCAACCGACCGTACGACAGAATGGCGACGGTGAAGGCGTAGTGTTTGGCGGCGGTCTCGAATATCAGTTCGACGCATTTGGTGTGCGGGCCGATTATACCTGGTCGAGCGAAGCCAGTCCTTTCCCCGCGTCGGACCGGATTGAAACGCTTTCCATCAGCCTGACCCGAGCCTTCTAATTCGCTTTCGGTCCGCCCGGCATGATCGGACGATCGCGCCAGGCGCCGAGGCTGCGGACACGGTCATACATGACCAGCGCGCCGGCCAGGCTGACATTGATGCAGAACTTGGTCGGGATTTTCACAATATGATCGCATCGTTCAACCATCTCGGCTGACAGGCTGCCGCGTTCCGGGCCGAGCACGTAAGCCGCCATGCGCGGATGCTTGAATTCCGGCAGCTCCACGGCGTCATCGGTCAATTCAATACCGACCAGCTGGCAGCCTTTCGGGAAGACCATTTCATCCAGCGAGTCCCACGCATAATAGGGGACGGTCTTGAACGTGCGCGATGTGTCGGAAAGATTGGCGATCCTGGTGCGGTCTGCGGCTTGAACGGAAAATACGAAACTGGCCCCGAATGCGTTCGCCGTGCGCATCAGTGCACCCAGATTCATTGGCTTGGAAATGCCTTCAGCGCCAATCGCAAAATAGCCTTTCATCACACCACTCCCAGACCAAATCGACCGATTGCGATCAGAACGATCAGCAATACTGGCAGGATCACGCTATACCGGCGCGCTGTGCGCAAATGCATCAGGGGCATCGGATAGGTCGCCTGCAAATACGCCGCGGCATCGCTTAACCAGGGCTCGGCGGTCTCTGGCATCGGCGCGTTATTGGCGGCCTGGACCACGACAGTGTTCGCTTTGATACGATCCTCCATATCGACCCGCCAGGCTTTCAGCGCGCGGCGCAACACCATCGCCACGACGACCCGCATTTGCACAGCGAGGGCAAACCCGAACGCGAGCAAACCAAAAAGGATCCAGAAAAGAACGGTTTTGTCCAAACTGAGTGTCTCCGCTACGTCAGACCTTCACAGCGCCCGTTGCCATGGCTACCAAAGCTTCGTCAACGAATGAGATGAGGAAACCTCAACATGAAAGCCCT
Source organism: Pseudomonadota bacterium (assembly GCA_039030525.1). GTDB lineage: Bacteria > Pseudomonadota > Alphaproteobacteria > Caulobacterales > Hyphomonadaceae > Henriciella. The sequence continues at coordinate 5,540 of JBCCDZ010000008.1, forward strand.
GCTCTCCAAAGCCCCTGGTGGCACTGATACGCTCGTGCTGGAAGATATTGAAAGCCCGGAAGCGGGCAAAGGCGAGGTGGTGATCGACGTCAAGGCGATCGGTATCAACTTCCCGGATACGCTTATCATCCAGGACCTTTACCAGTTCAAACCGGAACGTCCGTTCAGCCCAGGTGGAGAAGTATCCGGCGTCATCAAAGCGGTCGGCGAGGGCGTCACGAATTTGCAGATTGGCCAGCGTGTCATCGGATCTTGCGGCTGGGGCGGCATGCGGGAAGAGATGACGCTTGAAGCAGGTCGCTGCATCCCAATTCCGGACTCAGTGCCGTTTGACGAGGCCGCGGCGTTCGTCATGACCTATGGGACGTCTTATTATGCCCTGAAAGACCGCGCCGATCCCAAGCCCGGAGAGAAATTGCTCGTGCTCGGCGCCGCCGGCGGGGTTGGCATCGCCGCAGTTGAGCTCGGCAAGGCGATGGGACTGGAAGTGATCGCAGCCTGCTCGACGCAGGAGAAAGTCGATTTCTGCCTGTCCAAGGGCGCAGACAAGGGCCTGGTCTATGATCGCGGTCCGCTGGATCGTGGTCAGCAAAAAGCTTTCTCAAACGCGATTAAAGAGGTCAGCGGTGGCGGCGTCGATATCATTTATGACGGCGTTGGCGGCGATTATGCTGAGCCGGCTGTTCGGGCGATGAATTGGGAAGGACGGTTCCTGGTCATCGGCTTCCCGGCGGGCATTCCGAAATTACCGCTCAATCTGACACTGCTCAAATCGTGCGATGTGCGCGGCGTGTTCTGGGGCGCGGCTGTGGCGCGCGACCCGGCTGCCAATCAGCGCAACCTCGCGGATATGTTTGCAATGTATCAGGACGGTAAGATCAAACCACACGTGTCTGAAACCTTCCCCCTCGAGCGGGGCGGCGAAGCGATCCAGTATCTGATCGACCGCAAAGCGCTTGGTAAGGTTGTGGTCACCGTCTAACCGGCTTTTTGCCGCTCCGAAACTGTCGTGACGGGGCGGATCGCCTCGCGGAAAATGGTGCCGAGAATATACGCACCGGCGAGCATGACGCCTTTTATCGTGCCGGAAATTTTCGACACACCAATGCGGCGGCGGTAGGCCACGGGCACTTCCGTGCAGCGGAAATTCTGTTTCAGCGCGCGCACTTGCATCTCCACGGTCCAGCCAAAGGTCGGAGCCTGCATGGCGAGGCGCTGATACGATGCCCGGCGGATGGCACGGAATGGGCCGAGATCGGTGAACGGGCCATTCCAGAACAGGCTCATGAGGCCGGTTGCCAGGGCATTCCCCCAGCGTTGCGCCAGGGTCAGCGCCCCAATTTCTGTGCGTCCCAAGGTGCGTGATCCGACGACGAAATCAGCGTTTCCCTGCTGGATAGGTGCGATGAGCGACGGCAGATCTTCTGGATCGTCAGCGCCGTCCCCATCCATGAAGATAAGCAGGTCACAGTCAGATGCAGCGGCGACGCCCGCGAGGCAGGCGCGCCCGTAACCCGGCTCGGCGACATAGACCAGTTCAGCCCCCGCTTGTGCGGCACGCATCGCGGTCGCGTCCGTCGACCCATTATCGACGACAATGACGCGGTCGACGCGGTGGATGACACTGGCGACAACACCGCTAATCGCGTCTTCTTCATTCAAGGCTGGAATAATGATGACCGATTTCATCTCGGGTCTCCTTTCGTCGGAGTGAATGGGCGAGCAGGGCGAGGGGAATGCCAAAGGCGATGGGCACCAGGATCCATTGATAAAACGGATCCGCGTCGCCGAGTTGGAACCGCATCCAGTAGAGCGGTGCCAGGACGATCAGGCATCGCAGCCCGACCGCAGGCACGAGCGCCAAGAATGGCGCCAACCAGATGAAATACCAGGGATATCCGGTCGGTGAGAGAAAGATCAGACTGGCGATAATCGTCGTCATCAGGACCGGTAATCGCGCTGGGGTGTCGGCGTATCGCAGTGCCAGAAACCCGGTCAATCCAATCATAACCATTGCGACGAGCAGGCGCGCGGCCTGGCCTGGATCGTCGAAATGGCTGAGCAGAACATCTTCCAGAAGCGCGAACAAAAAGGCGTGTGTTCGCCAGTCAGAGGCGTAGGCGTTCAGTCCCGCATCGGGTTGAATCGCATGCAATAATTGCGGCGCTATTAGCAGGCCTGCCGCGCAAATCATGAGCGCGCTGATCCAGATCAAGTGCCGGATCTGGAACAAATAGGGCCGGGCGATGAGCGGAAACAGCAGAATAGGCCAGAGCTTAACGCCGGCGGCACCTGCCAGCGCCAAGGCGGCCCACGCTGGACGATCTCTACGGGCCAGCAAGACCGCGCCGATCAGAAACGGCAGAACCAGGATATCCATATGTGCCGCGCCAAACCCTTGCAGGATGATAACGGGGTTCCACCAATAGAGAGCGACCCAGCTTGCGTCACGCTGATAGACTTTCAGCACGCTCAGCAGCAGTAGAAAACTGATCAGGTCCGCTGCCAGCAAGACCAGCCGCCAGCCGGTCAGGCCAAACGGGTCTATGAAATGCGCAAGCGCGAAAGCCGCCTGTGTCAGCGGCGGGTAAATGGTCGACACATAAGGGTAATTGATACGGGCGTGTGCGTCCGGATGGTTTTCAGCGAGTGCTTTGAGGGCCGAGAGATTGGGATCGGTTAGATCCTGTGTAACCGAACCAAAGATCGGGTCTGCCGCTGCTTCAGCAGGCGCATATTGATAAGGATCGAGACCGCGCGCGGTGACCGCACCATCCCAAAGATAGCGATAGGAATCATCCTCCAGAACCGGGGACGAGAAAAACATCGCTCCGCGGGCGATCAGGCCGATGATTAAGATCGCCAGGATAGAGACTCTTTGGGGGCGTGTTGCTTGGATCTGTCCGGGCAGAACGACCCACATGCCACCCGCGAGCAAGGCTATTGCGACATAGGCAATAACCGGCATGTTGGAGATGTCAGCGCCATACGGAAACCACGCAGACAGAATGCTCAATCCGATCATTGTCACGGCGATGCAGAGACCGGTCCGCAGGATTGGACTGAGCGTATTCATAGCGCAAAATTAAGAGCCGAAGCCGCCGCGCGAGACGGTTCCGCCGCTGCTGCCAGACCCGGCATTGGCTTGGCGTGCGCGGTATTGTTCAAACTCCGTTGAGAAATTGCGAAGGTCGAGCTTCGCATCTGTTTGAACGACGGATTGGTCTTTGGCCTGAACCAGCGTTGCCAGATGCGCGCGCAATTTCGACTCGTCGCCGTCATAGGCCAATGGCAGGTACCAATCGAAATATGAGCTGATACGCACTTTGTCGCCGCGCACCCGCAGGTTCCTTGTGTCAGCGCTGAATCTCGCTGCGGCATCTGCCAGCTTGTCATGCACATCGGCGCCCGTGAATGGGCGTTGTGGCAAAGACGGGCCACCGCGGACCCCCTGATAAAGGCCAAAGATGATATTAGGAGAGTCCCAGTTTGCGAACAGAATGTCCTGCTCGATATCGTGCAATGAAAGCGCGGTTCCGGAAACGGTAATCCGCTTTTCGGTCCAAAAAGAACCGGGTTCAGACGGTGTGCCGCGTTTCTTTTTGAAGCCGCGCACACGTCGCTCTTCAGCGATGGCCTGGATCAGAAGAAAGTTGCGGGTGTTCAGCCAATACGCCAATTGCTCATCCCGATTGAGTTGCTCAACCGGAACTTCGGCCAGGTAGCTGGCATAATCCGAAAAGAAGGGAAGCGCTTGCGCATGTGCGACATCATAGGCGACCAGCGTCCGGCCGCGTTCATTCGCCGTCAATGCGCGGATCATTTCGGTATAGGGTTTGGTATCCAGCGTCGCGGCGCTCTCGGCATCATATGTCGCGAAGAGCGGTTCCGCTTGTGCGCTGGCGGCGAGCGGTGCGGTTAGTCCCGCGATAGAGACGGCCAGTGCAGATAGCACGGCTTGGGGGAGACGAGCGTGAAGCATGTTCGGTCCTGTCCTGCATAAATGTGTTTAAGTCACCGGGGCCCGGAGCGGGTCCGAAGCAGGCACAGGATGCGACGCGATGCGTTCACTTGAAACTCAATCTCGCTCACGGTTTGGTCATCGTGAGGTTTGGGGTGCGGGTGTCAGGATCTCGGCGAATTGAATGGCGCTTCTGCGCGCCGCCGCATCAAGGGCACTTGCATGCCTTTGTCAGGATCGGAATCGCCGCTTTCAAACCGATTGACCAACCGATAGGCGAGCCAGAAACCGACAATGCCGAAAATGACGCCGCCAATCGATTGCCCGATCAGAACCCCAGGAGCACCGCCCAAAGCCGCGCCGACCGCGATGAACGGAACCACGCCAATCGTGTTCTTGCCCCAGTTCAAGACGGTCGAGAAAAGCGGTCTGCGCAGATTATTGAACGCCGCATTCGATACAAAGAGCGTCCCGTTGAACAGGAAGAGCGGGGCGACGACCAGCGCAAACCAGAAAATGATATTGGCGCCATCTTCGCTGAGCTTGAAACTGTCAGAGATGAAGCCATGCGTAAGAAGTAGAACAAGCCACATGGCGGCGACGTAGATGGCGGTGAACTGCACCGCCTTGATCAGTGTTCCGCGGACGCGCCCGAATTGCTTGGCGCCAAAATTCTGGCCTATGATTGGTCCCACCGCGCCAGACAAAGCGAATATGACGCAAAAAGCCAATGGCGTCAGGCGTCCGGCGACGGCCATAGCGGCTACAGCGCTGTCGCCAAACTCGGATATTGCACGTGTCACAAATCCATTGCCGAAAGGTGTCGCGATATTGGTCAGCATCGCTGGCGCGGCAATGGCGATGATCGGTGCGAGATCGCTTTTGAAGCGGGCCGCATCAATCTTGGCGAACCCGCCATAATGTTTGAAGATTGGATACAGCGCCGTCACCAGTGTCGCAAATCGCGCGGCGACCGAAGCGTAGGCAGCGCCATCGAGACCCAAACCAAATCCAAAGATCAGTATCGGGTCGAGGATCGCGTTTACGGCGCCGGCGGTCAGCGTCACTGTCATGGCGCGTCGCGCATCCCCACGGGCGCGCAGAATGCCGGAGGCCATCATTCCAATAGCGGCGATCGGCATCGCGGTGACGACGATCCTGAAATAACGAACGGCGAGGTCCAATGTGTCGCCCTTGGCGCCGATCAAACCAATCATCGACGGGGCATATAGCCAGCAAACGGTTGCCAGAACGACGCTCACCAGAAACCCGAACAGCATCACGCTGGAGGCGATTTTTCGCGCCTCTACAGGTTTGTCCTGGCCCAGCCGTTGGGCGACCAGGGCACTGGTCGCGATGGTCAGGCCAATCGATACCGAAAACGTGAAGAAAAGGACGGTTCCCGCAAACCCAACCGCTGCTGCAAGCTCTGCTTCGCCGAGCATGGAAATGAAGAGCAGGTCGGCAAAGTCGACCAGAAAGATCGAGACCAGGCCGATACTCGCCGATGAGGCCATAATGATGATGTGACGCAGCAGATTGCCTTCGAGAAAGATTGCCTGCTTGTTTGCCATACCCGGTCCCTCACGCGCCGCATGCCCCAAAGTCAGCCTCGCGCTGCGCCGGAAACCTTGCTTCAATAAACGCACATATAGGAGGAGACCCGCCCATGAGCCAGATCCAAGGCCACTGCGATCCGGAATTTGCACAAGTGAAAGAAGAATTTGAGCGCAATTTTGCCGAACGGGGTGAAGTTGGGGCATCGGTTTGCCTCACTGTGCAAGGTGAGACCAAAGTTGATCTCTGGGGCGGTGTCGCCAATCCGGAAACGGGCGAAGCCTGGCAGGAAGACACTGTTTCCATCATCTTCTCCTGCACCAAGGCTGCGACGGCTTTGTGCGCGCATATTCTGATTGATCGCGGTGCGCTCGATCCGGCCGCGCCGGTGGCGAAATATTGGCCGGGCTTTGCCAAGAATGGCAAAGAGAACACGACCGTCCAGATGATGCTCAATCATGAAAGCGCTGTGCCGACCAATCGCGACCCAATTCGCGACGGCGGATATCTCGACTGGGATTATATGATCTCGCGGATGGAAGACGAGGAGGCGTGGTGGGAGCCGGGCACGCGCAATGGCTACCACATGGTCAATTTTGGATGGACCGTCGGGGAATTGGTGCGACGGGTTTCTGGCAAATCGCTCGGCCAGTTCTTTGCTGACGAAGTCGCTGGTCCGACCGGTGCGGATTTCTGGATTGGCGTGCCAGATGATTTTGACAAACCCATCGCCCCGATCCTTCTATATCAGCCGAAAGAGGGTGACATCCCGACCGCCTTTACGATGAAATTGTTCAGCGAGCCGCAATCCTTGCAGGCGCTTTCCTTCCTCAATAATGGCGGTTGGAACATGAACGATCCTGAGGCTCACAAGGCTGAGATTGGCGGCGCCGGGGGGATTTCCAATGCCCGCGGACAAGTCGCCTGGTATACGCCTCTGGCGACCAATGACGGAAGCTTGGTGTCTGCGGATCGTCTCGCTGCGATGGGGCGTGTGACGACGGCAACGGGCATCGACGCCACCCTGCTGGCACCAACGCGATTTGCCTCCGGCTTCATGAAATCAATGGACAATCGCGCCTATCCACAAGGCGACCAGATGAGTGCAATCCTGGGAGAGGCCGCATTCGGACATGTCGGCGCGGGCGGGTCGATTGGGTTTGCCGATCCGGACTGTGGCATGGCGTTCAGTTATACGATGAATCAGATGGGCGCAGGCCTACTCTTGAACGATCGCGGACAGAGCGTGGTTGATGCCGCCTATCGCGCGCTTGGCTATCGTACGAATGCGCCCGGGGCCTGGGTAAAATAAGCTGAAGTTGACCCGTCCAGAGACGTAACTCGTAGGAGTTGCTAAGCCTCGAAACAAATCAGGAACAGTCTATATCTCGGCGTCATGTCCCACTCTTCGTCTGTTCAAATTGTATGGTTCAAGCGCGATTTGCGCACGCACGATCACCGAGCGCTCGTTAGAGCCGCTCAGTTAGGGTCAGTTCTGCCACTTTTTGTGGCCGAGCCAGAGCTCTGGCAGCAGGATGATATGTCGGGACGGCAATGGGGCTTCGTCCGCGAGAGTTTGCTCGAATTACGCAACGACCTTGGCGAACTCGGCCAACCTTTGATTGTCCGTGTCGGTCATATCGTAGAGATCCTGGAGCGTGCCAGGCGGCGGTTTGGGGCCGTTGCGCTTTGGTCGCATGAAGAGACCGGGAATGGATGGACCTATGCCCGCGACCTGCGCGTTGCGGCCTGGGCGAAACAGCATGCCGTGCCCTGGCAGGAAGTGCGCCAGGCGGGCGTTATTCGACGCTTGAAGTCTCGCAATGGTTGGGCGCGAAACTGGGATGCTTTCATGGCCGAGCCGGAATGTCAGGCGCCGGCTGCACTGTCCCCGCTGCCTGATATTGTGCTTGGCGAGATCCCGAGTGAAGCAGATCTCGGCCTGGGGTTCGATCTATGCCGTGAACGACAGCGCGGCGGGCGAGTTGCTGGTCTCGATACGCTGCAGAGCTTTCTGTTTCAACGCGGCGCACCATATCGCCGAGCCATGTCGAGCCCAGGACCCGGCGCGATACATTGTTCGCGTGTTTCGCCTCATCTGGCCTGGGGCACGCTCTCAATGCGTGAAACCGCTCAGGCGGGGTGGGCGCGACAAAGGCAGCTTAAGTCTGACGGTATCAAGTCTGGCTGGCGGGGCGCCATGTCGTCTTTCCAGGGCCGCCTGCATTGGCGCGATCACTTCACGCAGAAACTGGAAGATGAGCCCGGTCTCGAGTTTCGAAATCTGCACGCCGCCTATAATGGCCTGCGTCCAATCCAACCAGACGCGACGCGGCTGGCAGCGTGGTGTGCGGGCGAGACAGGGTGGCCCTTTGTGGATGCTTGCATGCGTGCGCTGGCCGATACGGGTTGGATGAATTTTCGCATGCGCGCAATGTTGATGGCCGTCGCGAGCTATCATCTCTGGCTCGACTGGCGACAGCCGGGGGCGCATCTGGCGCGCTTGTTCACAGATTACGAGCCCGGTATCCATTGGCCACAAGTGCAAATGCAGTCCGGTACCACCGGGATCAACACGATCCGAATATACAATCCGATCAAACAAGGGCGCGATCAGGATCCGGATGGCAGCTTTATCCGTAAATGGCTGCCGGAACTTGCGCCTGTGCCGGACGCGTATCTGCACGAGCCCTGGCTTTGGGACTCTGCTGACAGCGTCCTGGACAAAGCCTATCCCGCACCGATCGTGGATTACAAGCAAGCGGCGCGCGAGGCCCGAGACCGCGTATGGGCGCTTCGCAAGGGCACACGTTTCAAACAGGATGCACAGACGATTCAGAATAAGCATGGCAGCCGTAGGTCTGGCATTCCGATGCGCGGTCGCAAGCCAAACAAGGATGCTGCAAATCAGCAGCTCAATCTTCCGCTTTAGAAGATTTGACTGTCGGCAAATTGTGCTTCCCCGCGCTGCATTCGCTTTTCTCTTTGAGCGCGCCATAGACTCGCCGACCGAGCGGTTAGAGTTTGTGTCGGAAGAAAAGCCCCATTTTCGTGGCGTTCGACAAGTGGGATTGAAATCCTAGATTGAGTTTCTGGCCCTCGTCATTGTCATAACTTCTCAGAACGGACCCTCTAAGGTGAGCATTGCATCGATATGAAGAAGCAAAACCTGCCGACGAAAACCTGCCCCGTCTGTGAACGTCCGTTCGCATGGCGCAAGAAATGGGCGCGGAATTGGGATGAAATTGTCTATTGCTCAGAGCGGTGCCGTCGCACCCGTCGCTCTAAAACGCGCTAAAGCGAATCGAGCACGTGCTCGGCACTGTTCAGGTAATCGGCTTTCTTCTCATCGGACATGCGGTCCCAGGTGCGATACATCTGCGCCATGCGTGGATTACCCGCCAGTTTGTCTCGATTGCGATGCAGGAAATCCCAATAAAGCGGGTTGAATGGGCAGGCGCCATCGCCTGTCTTTTGTTTGACCTCATATCGGCAGTGCTTGCAGTGGTCAGACATCTTGTGGATGTAGTTTCCACTCGCCGCATATGGCTTCGAGCCGAGAATGCCGCCATCGCCAAACTGACTCATGCCCAACGTGTTGGGAAGCTCGACCCATTCATAAGCATCCGCATAGACCGCGAGATACCATTCATGCACCTGCTTGGGGTCAATGCCAGCGAGCAAGGCGAAATTGCCGGTGACCATCAGGCGCTGAATATGATGGGCGTACGCTTCTTCCTTGGTTTGCGAGATGGCCGCACGCATACAGGCCATGTCTGTATCGGCGGTCCAATAGAATTCCGGCAAGCCTCTTGTATTTTCAAAATAGTTGAGATCGACATAGTCCGGCATTTTCAACCAGTAGATCCCGCGCACAAATTCACGCCAACCAATGATCTGACGAATGAAGCCCTCGGCTGCGTTCAAAGGCGCTTGGCCGCTGCGATACGCCTCATCCACCCGTTGGCAGATCTCCAAGGGGAGAAGCAGTCCGGCATTCAGATATTGCGATAGAATCGAGTGATAAAGGAATTTTTCGCCTTCTAGCATCGCGTCTTGATAATCGCCGAAACGCGCCAGCGAAGTTTCAATGAATTGATCCAGGGCTTCTAGTGCGTCTTCGCGCGTGACGCCAAACCAGAAGGGGTCCAGATCTCCAAAATGATCGCTGAACTGTGTCGCCACGAGTTCGAGGACGTCTTGTGTGATTTCGTCCGGCGTCTTGCGGAGCGGCGTTGGCATAAACAGATCGGCCTTGGGCGGTTTGCGATTTTCGGAGTCATAATTCCATTTGCCGCCCGCCGGTTGGTCGCCGTCCATGAGCAGGCCAGTCTTGCGTCGCATGTCTCGATAGAAATATTCCATGCGCAATTGTTTGCGCCCCTCAGCCCAGGCCTCAAACTCTGCATGCGAGGCGATGAACCGATCATCGGGGAGGATCTCGACCGGTCTGCCAAGTTTGTCTGCCCAGCCTTGTATCGAATTGAGGACCCTCCATTCGCCCGGTTCGGTGACGACTATTCGATCTGCATCATGCTGACGGGCGGCGCGCTCGATTTCGCCAGAGAAACGACCTGTATTCTCTTCCGCATCGAGGCGGACATAATCGACATTCCATCCTGACGCCCGCAATTCCTCCGCGAAATGGCGCATCGCTGAGAACAGGAATGCGATCTTTTTCTTGTGATGGCGAACGTAGGTGGCTTCCTCATGCACCTCCAGCATGAGCACGCGGTCTCGATCGCGATCCGCCTGGCGCAAGGATGAGATGGACTGGGACAACTGGTCCCCGAGGATGAGAATGAGGTTCAAAAATGGCTCCGCGCAAAGATCTGACGTGTTTCGCTCACTTAGATCGCCCGCCTGGTTTGGCGACGGACCAATTACCGCAACACGGAAACGGGCCGTCACATGAAAGTGTCTTGAAGCGTCTCGTATTTGCGTCATGTTCAGGACAGCAACCAAATCGAGAGGGATGATGCGATGTGCGACGAAATCACGGAACGCGAGCTGGATGAGTATCTTAAGAACAAGGCTGTGACCCGGCGCGGCTTTACCGTCGGGGCGTCCGCCGCCGTCGCTTCAACCAGCCTGATCCTGCCCGCCTGCGCAACACCGATCGAAACCGGCGAGATGACGCTTGCTGAGTCCGAAGTCAGTATTCCCACGCCTGCGGGCGCAGCAGATGGGCTGTTCATCCACCCGTCCGAAGGGGCGCATGCGGCCATCATCATGTGGCCGGACATTCACGGCGTTCGTCCGGCTTTCTTCGATATGGCGCGCCGGCTCGCAACATCGGGATATTCGGTCCTGGCGATGAACCCTTATTATCGCACCATGCATGGCCGCCTGTTTGAGGAGGGCCAAACCATTCGCGATCCAGGTGGGCGCGAATTGGTGATGCCGCATTATTCAGCGCTGTCGCCGGACACGGTGATTGTTGATAGCGAAGCCTATGTCGCCTGGCTCGACGCCCAGTCATCTGTGGATACAAGCCGCGGCATCGGCGCAATCGGGTTTTGCATGACCGGCTCATGGACGTTGCGCGCGGCAGCTGCCTTGCCTGGCCGCGTAAAGGCGCCATCGTCTTTTCATGGCGGCGGATTGGTAACCGACGCCGAAGACAGCCCCCACTTATTGGCGGACAAGATACAAGGCGGCGTTTTGATCGCGATTGCAGAGAATGATCATGAGCGCGAGCCTGATGCGCAGGGCGCCCTGATCGCTGCGTTCGAAACGGCTGATGTGCCAGCGGAAATCGAAGTCTATGCAGATGCCTTGCACGGCTGGGTTCCAACCGATTCGCGGGCGCATAATCCCGAACAGTCGGAGCGGGCGTGGAGCCGCATGCTGGCGCTGTTTGAGCGCGAATTGTCCTAACACAGCACGATAATTCACAGCTTCGTTTTCGCAATTTCGAGATTGCCCTAGTCGGCGTGAGATACGCTGCCTATAGCTGTTACTTTCGTCACAAGACAGAATTGGGAGCTTTCTTATGACCTCACGCTTCGCACTGGCGGTCTCCGCCATCGCGCTGCTCAGCAGTTGCACCGTATCAGAAACAACCGCGCCGGCTCCGGTGCAGCCAGACGTGGTCGCCGAAGACGCCGCTCCAGCTGAGCAGGCGACCTTGTTGCCATACGAGTCCTTCACTTTGGACAATGGTCTCACGGTCTTGTTTCATGTTGATCGATCTGACCCCGTGGTCGCAGTCTCGTTGACGGCGCATGTTGGCTCGGCGCGAGAGAAGCCTGGCCGAACCGGGTTCGCCCACTTGTTCGAACATTTGCTATTCCTGGAGTCAGAGAATTTGGGGCCTGGCGGCCTGGACCGCCTCTCGGCCCGCATTGGCGGTTCCGGGGCGAATGGGTCGACCAGTCGCGATCGAACGAATTACTTGCAAACTGTGCCCAGTGATGCCCTCGAAAAAATGCTCTGGGCAGAGGCAGATAAGCTGGGTTGGTTCATCAACACAGTGACTCAACCTGTGTTGGACAAGGAAAAACAGGTCGTCAAAAACGAAAAACGCCAAGGCGTCGATAACCGTCCATACGGCCATACGTTCTATGTCTTGCACAAGGCGCTTTACCCCGAGGCGCATCCATATAATTGGCAAGTGATTGGTTCACTCGCAGATTTGCAGGCGGCAGAACTGGACGATGTGAAAGAGTTTTTCCGCGACTGGTACACGCCAAATAATGTCACCCTGGTTGTCGCTGGCGACTTTGACACTGAACAGGCCAAGGCTTGGGTTGAGCGGTACTTCGCGGAGATACCGCGCGGCCCGGAAATCGCGCGTATGACCCCACAAGCCGGCGCGATAGACGACCCGGTTCTGTTGTACCACGAAGACAATTTCGCTCAGTTGCCACAGCTCACCATGGCCTGGCCGACGGTGGAGCAATATCATCCTGACAGCTACGCGCTAAACGTGCTCACCGAATTGCTGACAGACGGCAAAGAAGCTGCCTTGAACGAGGTTTTGATCGACGAAGCGAAAGTCGCCGCATCGGTTGGCGGATTTAATTATGACAGCGAATTGTCCGGCGAGTTGATTCTACAAGTGAGCGCCTTCAATGGCACCGATCTCGATACTGTCGCGACGGCGTTGAGCGAAGGTTTTGCGCGGTTTGAAACTGAGCCGATCAGCGACGAAGCCTTGCAGCGTGTGAAAATCCGTCAGGAAGTGAATTTCTATGCCGGCCTCAACAGCGTGCTCGGAAAAGGCGCGCAATTGGCGCAATATAGCATGTTTGCGGGCGATGCTGGCTATATCGATGAGGATCTCGCACGCCTTCAAGCCGTAACGGCTGAGGATGTTCGCCGGGTCTATGAAACCTATATCAAAGACCAGCCTTACGTCGCCGCGAGCTTTGTTCCCAAAGGCGCGCCTGAGCTCGCGATTGAAGGCTCGACCGTTGCGGAAGTGGTGATTGAGCCGATTGTTCAAGGTGCTGAAGACGAAGTCGATCCAAATGCGACAGCCAGTTATGAGAAAACGCCGTCCTTGATCGATCGCTCCGTCGAGCCGCCTTATGGCGAAACACCGGAATTGGCGACGCCCGACGTTTGGCAGGCACAGACCGCGAATGGTATCAGTGTCCATGGTATTTCCGACAGCGAATTGCCGCTGGTGCAATTCTCAATGGTTGTGGAAGGCGGGCATTTGCTGGACACGCCCGAGACGGCCGGAACAGCCAATCTGTTGGCTGAAGTCCTGACCAAAGGCACTGCGAAAAAGACACCCGCGGAATTTGAGAACGCGCTCGCGCTGCTCGGCGCTGAGGTCGATGTCTTCGTCAACACAGAGAGTTTCGAGATTAGTGGCGAGACGCTGGCTCGGAATTTCGACGCGACGATGGGGTTGATCGAGGAGGCTCTGCTCGAACCGCGCTGGGACGAGGAAGAGTTCGCGCTGGCTGTCTCGCGCACACGGGACGCCATTCAAGCGGGCCGGCAACGGCCCAATACGATTGCCAACCGGGCGATCAACTGGGTGACCTATGGGCCGGGTAGCATGCGGTCTATGAGCACGCTGGGCAGTGAGAGCAATCTCGAAACGATCACGCTGGAAGACGTCCAAAACTGGAAGCAGAACTATCTGTCTCCGCATCTGACTGATTTCCGTATTGTCGGCGATGTTGATCAGGAAAGCGTGTTGGCGGCCCTGAGTGGATTGGAATCGCGATGGCAGGCCGTGGATGTCACCTTGCCAGAAACTGAAGCGCGCACCGCGCCAACCGAGTCCAAGGTGTATTTCTACGATGTACCTGGCGCATCGCAATCGGTGTTCCGGTTTGGCTATCCCGCCTTGAAGCGCACGGACGAGGAATATGATGTCACCGGCGTGATGAATTATCGCCTCGGTGGTGGCGGCTTTGCTTCTCGCCTGACGCAGGAATTGCGTGAAGGCAAAGGCTATACTTATGGCATTGGCTCAAGCTTTAGCGGCACGGATCAAGTCGGCACGTTCGGCATCTTTAGCGGCGTGCGGTCCAATGTGACTCTGGAAGCTGCGGCGCTGGTGCGCGACATTATGCGTGATTATGCCAGGACATATACGCAGAATGATCTTGAAGTGACGCAGGGCTTCTTCACGAAAAGCCAGGCCCGCCGGTTCGAGTCACTCGGTGCGAAGCTGAACGTTCTGTCTGATATCGCAGATTATGATCTGCCATATGATTATGTCGCCCAGCAAATCGAGAAAGTCGAAGCGTTGAGCGTCGAGGATATGCAAGCCTTGGCCGAAGCGTTCATTCGCCCAGACGCGATGAATTACGTCTTTGTCGGCGATGCCGAGACACAATTGCCGCGTTTAGCAGAGCTTGGCTTCGGTGATCCGGTGCTGATAAATGATCAGATTGACGCCCTCACGGAATAGGGCGGGGCTAGCCTTGGGCCACCATCTCGGCGCCTTTGGCGGCGATCATAATCGTCGGTGTATTGGTGTTGCCCGACGTGATGGATGGCATCACTGAGGCGTCGATGACGCGCAGATTGGCAATACCGCGCACTTGCAGCTTGGCGTTCACGACGGCCATGGGGTCGTGCTCTGTGCCCATTTTCGCGGTGCCGACAGGATGGAATATGGTTGTACCTATATCGCCAGCGGCGCGGGCGAGATCGGCGTCTGTCACCGAAGGTCCGGGCAAGTACTCCTCCGGCGCAAAGGGCGAGAGAGCTTGTTGCAGCATAAGGTGGCGCGTGACCCGAATGGCGTCGGCGGCGACAACTCGGTCGGCTTGCGTATCGAGATAATTCGGATCAATGACCGGCGCCGCATCGAGCGCTGCGCCACCGATACGGATGCTTCCACGAGAGGTCGGGCGCAAATTGCAGGCAGCGACAGTGATCGCCGGAAAACGGTGCAAAGGGTCACCGAACTTGTCGAGCGAAAGCGGCTGCACGTGGAACTGGATATTTGCGCGCTTGTGGTCGTCTGACGAGCGCGTGAACAGGCCGAGTTGTGACGGCGCCATGGTCAAAGGGCCTCGCCGCCGCAAGGCATAATCCAGCCCCATCTTGGCTTTGCCGAAAAGCGAGTAATAGGTCTGATTCAGCGTGACGGTATTAGACACTTTATAGATGGCGCGCTGTTGCAAATGGTCCTGCAGATTGGCGCCAACGCCCGGCAAGTCGTGGATCGGTTCAACGCCGACAGATTTTAGGATGGAGGCGGGACCAATGCCGGACCTTTGCAGAATTTGGACGCTGCCGATCGACCCCGCGCTCAGAATTGTCTCGGCTTGCGCTTCGACTTGATAGCGTTGACCATTCTGCAGAAAGGTCAGGCCTGTCGCGCGCTTGCCATCGAGGGTCACGGTCTCAATCATGGCGCCCGTTTCGATGCGCAGATTGGGGCGGTTGGCGGCTGGTTTCAGAAACCCCCGCGCCGCTGACCAGCGCCGCCCGGCTTTCTGATTGACGTGGAAATAGCCGGCACCTTCATTGTCGCCCGTGTTGAAATCCGGCGTTGCCGGAATACCCATCTCGGTGGCGGCTGTTCGCACTGCGTCGAGAATGTCCCAGCTTATGCGGGGCGGTTCGACGCGCCAGTCACCGCCGGTGCCGTGATGCGCGCCATCGCCCAGAAAATGGTCTTCCAGGTCGCGAAACACCGGCAGTACGTCCTGCCATCCCCAGCCTGCGAGTCCGCTGTCTCGCCAGCCATCATAATCCGCCGCCTGGCCGCGCATTGTGATCATGGCATTGATGGCCGAGGAGCCGCCGAGTACTTTCCCGCGGGGATAATTCAAGGATCGCCCATTCAAGCCGTCTTGCGGCACGGTCTCGAACATCCAGTCTGAACGTGGATTACCAATCGCGAACAGGTAACCGACCGGAATGTGGAACCAGATCCAATTGTCTCTGCCGCCGGCTTCCAGCAGCAGAACCTTCTTTGTTGGGTCCGCAGATAAGCGATTGGCAATCACGCATCCGGCTGATCCAGCGCCTGCGATGACATAGTCATACGCGCCCGGAAAAGCCGTCATGCGATCAGGCATCAGCCGGGTTGGACGTCTGTGAAGCGGCCACCATTTGCGGCCAGGCGTTTCAAAGTCTCGCACGGGGCGAAACGAGCATCATCAGCGCCCAATGCTTCCATCGTTGCGAGCACGGCTTCTGCGCCGACCATGTCACCATATAGCATCGGGCCGCCTTTATCAGCCGGCCAGCCATAGCCGTTCAGCCAGACAATATCGATGTCAGACGCGCGTTGGGCCTTTTTCTCTTCGAGAATTTTGAGGCCTTCATTGATCATCGGATAGATGCAGGTGGCGATGATCTCGTCCTGACCGGGGGCTTGTCCAGCTGCAACGCCGGTCACGTCGGCAATGATCTTGGCGGTCACATCAGACGGGATCGGGCGGCGATTTTCGTCATAATCATAATAACCGGCACCCGTCTTCTGTCCGCGACGATCGAGTTCACAGAGGGCGTCGCGAATGGGGTTGGCGGTTGTTGCGCCCTTTTTCCAGCCAATGTCGAGCCCGGCCAGGTCTGACATCTGATAAGGGCCCATTCGGAAGCCAAATGTGTTCAGCGCGGCATCAACGTCCCATGGCATGGCGCCCTTATTGACTAGCTTCTGCGCCTGGGCCTGGCGCGCAAACAGAATGCGGTTACCGACAAAGCCGGGGCACACACCGACCAGAGTCGCGATTTTATTGATGGTCTTGGCCAAATCCATACTCGTCGCGATGACATCATCCGCGGTGTGATCGGCGCGTACGATTTCGAGCAATTTCATGACATTGGCTGGCGAGAAGAAATGCAGGCCGATAACATCCTCTGGGCGTTTGGTGACGCTTGCAATCTCGTCAATGTCCAGCGCCGATGTATTTGTCGCCAGGATCGCGCCGGGCTTTGCGATACGATCGAGGTCTGTGAAAATCTGCTTTTTTAGATCCATGTCTTCGAACACGGCCTCGATGATGAGGTCGCAATCGGCAAAGTCTTCCATGCTCAATGTGCCAATAAGGCGACCCATACGCTCGTCGACTTCTTCAACCGGAAAGCGGCCTTTGTCAGCGCTGCGTTGATAATGGCCACGCACAACGCCGAGGCCGCGATCAAGCGCCTCTTGCTGGCGTTCGAGGATGGTGACCTGAATTCCGGCTGTCGCAAAATTCATCGAAATCCCGCCGCCCATCGTGCCGGCACCAATGACGCCGACTTTCTCGATCGTGCGGCGCGGCGTATCGGCCGGGACATCGGGAACCACCCAGGCATCGCGCCCGGCTTGAGCGATATAGTCTGAGACTTCTTGCGGGGTCATGGAGATAGCAGGCATGGCGTGAGTTCTTCGCTTCAGATTGATTGAATGAAACCAGTTTAGGCCAAGACGCGGATAAAATAAAAGCGCCACGTCGACCTGCCGTCGCGGCGCTTGGAAAATATCCCGGTCGCGTGAGGCTTATGGTTCGCCAGCGCTGCCCATGGATTTGTTGGTCCAAAGCAAAAATCCATCCTCGCGGAATCGATGCCACGTCGAATAGCGCCATTTGTCGGGATGACTGACCAAGCCATGTTTTACAGGATTACCGTGCACATAGCCAATATGACGTTCCAGATCGACCAGATCGCGGATCTTGTAGTCCCAATAACGGTTCTGCCAAAGCGCGGCGTCACGGTTTTTCTCGGGCACGACGCCATGTTCCAGAACGCGTTTGGTGAACCCTGATTGAAGGTAGGAAATCCGGCGCGCATAATCCAAATCGTCTTCCGGCAAGGTCCAGATCAGATGCATATGATTAGGCAGGATCACGACAGCGATCGCGTCAAACGGATACAAACCCTCCACATCCCGCGAGCTTTCCGCCAGCAGATTGGCATGTTTGGTCAGCAGGGTGCTGTTCTTGTCCGCCAGGTTTAGCGTGAAGAACCAGGTCCTGCCTGGGTGGAATTGAGACTCGTGCGCGCGCATATTTGCCATACAAGCAAAGCTTGGGCCGCTTTCGCAAGTTTCAGTTTTTTCATTTAAATACAGGGCTTAGGCCGCGATGTCCGTGTCAATCGCACCAGGTTGGCTTTACCGTCTCGCTGAGCCAGGGCTTTGACAAGCCATCTTGCGCCAATAGCCAGCCAATATGCGTGCCATCGAGATAGACATGTGCCCGCGTGCGGCCAAAGCGGTCTGTCCCCTCAGGTTTGAAGGTCAGGGTTTGCCCTTGTTCGAATAGGACCTTGGCGCGGGCTTCGACTTTCTCGCCGAGTGCCTGTTCCGCGGCACATCCAGCGCTATTGCCGGTTTCAGGACTGTCCCAGCCGATCAACCTCAACCGGATCCGCTCGACCCCGCGATCGCCGAGCCGTTGCAGCTCAAATGTGTCGCCATCAACAGCAAGCACGTCGCGCACCGGTGCGCTGACGCATTTGGCGTCTGGTTGTTCGCAAAGATTGGCAGGTTGGCCTGGAAGCGAACCCGCGCCGCATCCTGATAGGATGATCGCCGTGAACAGGATAAATGAGCGCATCCGCGAAATGTGTCGTTCGCCGCTGGTTAGGTCAAGCCTCAAGGCACCCTGCCAACCGCGTTGGCAGGGCCTAGTTCGTGTACCGGACTAGAGGCGCTCTGAGACAGCGATGAGCGCGTCCTTCAACGCCGCGATGCGGGCTGCGTTCATCGCATCCCCGCTTGCTGGGTTGAGATCGGATGCGAGCTGTGTGAGTTCCGCTGCCGTGGCGCGATCTCCGCGATCAGCGGCCAATGACCCGGACGCAGTTTCAAGAGCAAACGTCAAAGCAGCGACCTGGTCGTCTGGCAAAGCTGCGCTGCGTTCAAGTTGATCGATATATGCCATGGCCACAGCGGGATCCCCTTGCGGCCAGGTGACCGCGAATTGCTGTTGCGGATTGAACAACTCGCCCTGGTCAGCGATCATTGCCGCGGCGATCTCGTTTTCGCTCATGGCGGCGCTTGCTTGTAATTCAAACACATCAAGCCCACGCGCGATTTCGGTGCCGTAAATGCGGCCATCATACCAATAGGTCGACCAGTATCCACCCAGCATAAGACGCTCTTCATGGATCGGACCGCGGTCAAAATATGCGATTTCCTGAGGATTGGCGCTGTCGGTAAAATCGATCAAGGACATGCCCCCTTGATACCAGGCTTGGACGAAAATATCGCGGCCCGGCACGGGCACGATAGAGCCATTGTGTGCGACACAGTTTTCCTGTTCTGTCTGCGGCGCCGGCAGTTTGAAATAGGAGCGAAATTCAAGCTTGCCATCGACAATGTCGTAGATCGCATTGGCGCCCCAATCCATCGGATCAGACGCGCGGCAGCGCGGCCGGCTGCCGCCGCCCCATTCATCCGTGAACAGAACTTTGGTGCCATCATTGTTGAAGGTGGCTGAGTGCCAATAAGCAAATTTCTGATCCAGAACCGCATCTATTCGCGTCGGGTTGTAAGGGTCGGAAATGTCGAAGATCACGCCATTGCCGGAACACGCGCCAGCAGCGATGTTCTGTTCCGGAAACACGGTAATGTCGTGGCAATGATCGGTTCGCGCGGACCGTTGCGTATCTTCGCCATGATCGCCGCCTTGCCACAATCCGGCAATCTGTCCGGAGTCCGTGTCCATGAACACAGTCGGACTGTCGACGATTCGTGATTGCGATGGGTCCGCGACCGGGATCTCAATCACATCAATCCGGAAAAGGGCGGTGCGATCATCGCCCGGCACGTCGCCAACACACCCGGTCAGCTCGTCTTCCTCGCGGATAGATGCGGTGCCGGAATTGTACACGACAATCTTGCCATCGGAATCAGGGCCCGAAACGACAGAATGCGTGTGCGACCCGCGGCAGGTCTGAACCTGGCCGACTTGCCGTGGCAGTCTGGGATCGGAAATGTCGAATATGCGCAAGCCGCGGAAGCGCGCTTCGCTGACATCATCGGCAATGCCTTGCCGCCCGCAATCAACCCGACCGCGGGTTTGCTCAACAGACATGATCAACAGATCGCCAACAACAGAAACATCGCCTTGTCCGCCGGGACAAACGACGGAGCTGACCAGGGTTGGCTCGGCTTGATCGGTGAGGGTGTAAATGTTGAAGCCATGATAATTGCCAACAATCATCATATCACCTGAGAAGGCCATATCCGTATTGGCAAAGCTCAAGAGCGGCGAGCGCTCGCCCCATTCAGTTTCTTCATTTGACTGATCCTCATCGCGTTGAGGATCGTTTTCGGCAGCTGCGGCCATATCCTCATGCCCTGCATGACCATCATGGCCGGCATGATCCATTTCAGCCATTTCGGCGTCTTCATCCGCTTTCGGCTTCACAATCGGCGGAAGCCCCGAAGGATTGCTGGGATCGAAAAACCCAGGCGGCTTCGGCAGCGTTGCGAGCAGCGACAGGTTTGAAATCGCCTGCCCCGCATCTCTGAACCCGACATTCAGTGACCCACGCGGATCAGATGACAGACCTGCCAGCATGTCATTCATGCGCTCTATTTCGGCGGTTTGATCATTGACGATATCATTGACGAATTCGAACAGGACCGGGTCGTATGCTGAGCCAGGCTGCTCGAGCAGATCCTGAACCATGGTCAC
The DNA here is from genome assembly GCA_039030525.1 of Pseudomonadota bacterium. Taxonomy (GTDB): domain Bacteria; phylum Pseudomonadota; class Alphaproteobacteria; order Caulobacterales; family Hyphomonadaceae; genus Henriciella. The sequence continues at coordinate 26,123 of JBCCDZ010000008.1, forward strand.
GGCGCCATCATGATGGGTCACCATCAAACTCAGGAATAGCCGGTCAAACGTCACGCCGTCAGCCGCGGCGAGCTCTGCCATTTGCGCAGGCGTCGCCATGCCCATCATCTCATGCGACATATGCGTCCCGTGATGGCTGTGTGCGCTGGGCGCGGCTTCGCCACGTGTCGCGAGCCAGTCTTGCATGAACGCGATCTCGTCTGCCTGCGATGCGTCTATGCGGCCTGCAATGTCGACGAGCGCCTTATTATTCGTGCGGTCCGCGACCAAAGCCGCCATTTCAACGGCTTGCTGGTGATGCGGGATCATGTCTTGCATGAACCGAACATCATCAAGCGAATAGCTTGTGTCTGCGATCGTCGCGGCTTCATCGGCGCTCAACGTCTTGGTTGGCTCGCCAGGTGCGCCTGGCTGAATGATGGCGACGTCTTCAGCGGTCGCGGTGGCGATGCAGCCACTCAGGGCTAATGCGAAGACGCTGACGGCGCTGCTTGTCATCAATCGAAGGCACGAATTTGATTTGCTCATTGCGAACTCACTCTTTGATTAACAGTTTTGTTAGCTGATATGGCACAGACAGTGAAACGGGCAAATACAATTGCCGGTGATCAGGCCGCATGATTGTGGACAATCAAAAAACCCCGGCCGGATCATGGCTGGGGTTTTGTAAGACGCGTGCATTCTCGTTCGAGCGAACTGGGCGCTCGCAATCATTACTCCATTGTTTTGAGCAGGTCTTTCGGTCGCGAAACCGATCTCAACATCATCATCGACTGCGCCGCCATTGTGAATTTCATGCTGACATGGTCAGGGATTTCAGCGTCTCGGACAGCACAGCTGCCCCCGGTTCCGGACCGGTTGACACGGCAATCTGTTTCGTCAGTGGCAATCCCGAAATGCGTTTGCATGGCGCCAATCTCAGCAACCACATCGATGCCCGGTTTGTTCAAGGATTGTGAGATCAGGGCCAAACGGCCATCGGCACGGCCAAGCGAAATCGACGACACGCCATCAGGTCCACCATAGCTGCCGCGAACGAATTCTATCGAACCGTGATGCCAATCCTCATAGCGGGTAATGTCGCCAGCCCGATAACCGTCTGCGACGAGCATGTTGAACGCTTCTTCTGGCGTCATCGAGAGGCTAAGGCTCTCGATTTCAGCGGTTTCGAACGTGCTGACATCCCGGATCAAAGGCGCGGCATTCACAGTGCTTGCCAGGGAAAGCGCCAATCCAGCAATGCCGAGTGTCGTAAGTAGGCGTTTCATGATTTGTCTCCCTAATGTGAAGCTGATTTTGACCCATAAGTTGGGCGAGTTTTGGTCGGTTTATGGCCGATCATCATGCAAAGACGGATAGACCCACCACCAGGGGTATCCTGTTTCACCCAGAACATATTCTGCTATCTCTGGAAATATGA
>JBCCDZ010000009.1:0-26847 GCA_039030525.1 Pseudomonadota bacterium
TCCTGAAAGGCGGAATGGTCGGGGCCGATACGGTCCTGCCTTATGACCAAACCTCATATGACCAACTTCGTTCGGTCCGACCCGGCTTGTTCAATTCATATAATTTCAATTCGCCTGCCTCGACACGAAACCGCGCCAATTTGTTGCGTATGGGTCTCGACAATGCAGGTGAGTTCGGGGGGCGCGAATTTGCTCTGCCGCAAGAATTGTCACCGCTGCATTCCATGTTCGAAGGCGGCGATCTCGCCGTGGTCGGAAATGTCGGTCCGTTGATCGAACCGACGACACGGCCGGCAATGGACAATAATACAGCCATCCTGCCCAAGCGTCTGTTCTCGCACAATGACCAACAATCAACCTGGATGTCATTCGGGGTTGAAGGCGTTAGCCGCGGTTGGGGTGGACGATTCATGGACCAGGTGGTCGCCTCTGCGCCCAACCAGAATCGTATTTTCTCTGCCATTTCGGCGACGGGAAATGATGTCTTCCTGGCCGGTGAAGATGTTACGCAGTTCAAGGTCGGGTCTGGCGGCATTCAAGAGCCCAATCTCTTCGCTAATCGCGGCGTCCTGGGCTATAATGATGGCGATGATGCCGCACGCGACAAAATTCGCGCATTCCTGGCGAAACGCGACTTCCAAAGCCGCAGCGTGCTCGAACAGGACATCAGCAACTCAACGGCCAAAGCCGTTGAAAATACGGAACAGTTCGCTGCCGCCCAGGAGAATGCGACGCCGTTCACGACGCAATTCCCGGGTTCGCGTCTCGCCGGTCAGATGCGGTCTGTAGCTGAAACCATCAAAATCCGTCAGTTCCTCAACGTCTCGCGTCAGATGTTTTATTGCTCGACCGGGGGCTATGACACGCACTCGAACCAGGCGAACAGCATTGCTGGCCGTCACACCGAATTGGCTGGCGCCATCGCGGCTTTCCGGGAAGCGATGATCGAGATTGGTGAATGGGACAATGTCGTTGTTTTCACCGCATCTGATTTCGGCCGTACCGTGATCGACAACGGCAACGGGACGGACCATGGCTGGGGCGGACACCATTTCGTCGCCGGTGGTCAGGTGCAAGGTAAGCGTCTTTACGGCGAAGTCCCGTTCGCGGATGTCGACAGCAACTCGTACACCCGCTCACGCGGTCGTTTGCTGCCAACCACATCGGTTGAGCAATATGCCGCCACCATGGGTTCTTGGTTCGGATTGAACACGTCAGAACTGCGGACTTCGCTGCCAAACCTGAACAATTTCAACACTTCAGATCTTGGCTTCATGGGCGGCGCTACGAGCTAAGTCTCCGCCACGCGGATGGCCGACAAGCCTTCACGATAATTTGCATACAAAGGTCGCCACCCCGTGGCGGCCTTTATTTTTGCGTTCGAAACCCGTTTGCACTCTGAATAGAAACTGCGCGCCATTTCCGACAGGTCAGCTTTTTCAAATGCCTGTTCGGGCGGACGTTCGACATCCAACGCATCCGCAGCATAAGCAATGACATCCTGTGGCGGCGCGGCCTCATCATCGCAAAGGTGATAGACGCCCATGCGGTCAGATAGCAGCAATGCCTTCAGGCCTGTCGCGATATCGTCGACATGAATTCTAGAGAATACCTGCCCATCCCTCACAATCCGCCGCGCGGTGCCTTTGCGCACCCGGTCCAGCGCCGAGCGGCCGGGGCCATAAATACCCGGCAGTCGGACAATTCGAGTGGATGGTGACGCCGCTCGCCATAATTGCTCGGCGCGTACCCGGCGTTTCGCGCGCTCAGAACCCGGGCGCGGCTTTGTCCATTCCATCGCCCATCCGCCGTGCAAGTCTCCATAGACGCCCGTCGTCGACAGATAGGTCACGCTGCGCGCCGCCGCCGCATGCGTACCGACCAGGTCATAAGCTGGGCATCCGCGCTCGCCCGGCGGCACACTGATCACCAGATGAGCGCCCTCAGCGCAGGTTTTCAGGGCATCGTGGTGGTTAACGTCAACAGGCTCAATCGTGCTGCCTGCCAGCTTTTCCCGGCTGCGATCCGAGCGCACTGTGCCAAACACGCGCCCTGACCATATGCGGGCCAGCGCGTGACCCGAATACCCCGGTCCTAATAGAAATAGCGGTTCTGACAGATCTGTCATTTGCCCTGGCCTTTTCCGCTCGTTACCGCACTAGATATTGCTTTAGAAGGAAGCTTGTCCATGTTCGTTTCCATCCTCGCCTCTGGCATGCTCCCGGTCTCGCAATCCGCCTTGGCTGATATTGCCCGCGCCGAGCAAACGCGTTTGGAAACCTGTCTGGTCAAAATAGAAACCGCCCCCAGTCAAGCCTATGAAGATTCGCTTGCCTGGCTGAGCAGCGGCAATCGTCCGAAAGCCCGGTACTGCAATGCGGTCGCCCTGATGGCGATGGACCGGCTCGAGGAAGGCGCTGCACGTCTGGAAGCCCTGGCGACAGCGCCGGACCCGATTGAGCTTGAAGATCGCCGCAAATACCTGGCGCAGGCCGGCAATGCGTGGCTCGCCGCAAACTATCCGGATGCCGCCATTGTGGCGCTAACCGACGCGCTGAAACTCGATGCCGATGATCCGAAAGTCTATAAAGACCGCGCCGCAGCTTATCTCGCCGTCGAGCGCTGGGTCGAAGGGGTCGATGATCTCGACACGGCCCTTCTGCTAGCGCCAAATGATCCTGAAGCCTTGTCCTTGCGGGCGCGTGCCCACTTGGCGACAGAAGACTTGCGCGCGGCAAAAGCCGATATGGAAGCGGCTTTGGTTGAAGACCCGGAAAATATCGACCTTCTGGTTCTGCGTGGTGAAATTCGCGAAGCTATTCGCCTGGCCCAATAGGCCTAATCCCAAATACAGGCATCGAGGCCGTCGCGTTCAACCGTGCTCATGCGCGCCTGCAGGGTTGCTGTCCGCTGGCGCACATAAGGCCCAGCGGGTCGTACGCGCCATTTGTTCGGGCTCGGCAAAACAGCCGCGAGTCGTGCGGCTTCAAACTTTGTGAGGTCTTTTGCGGGCTTGTTGAACCGGCCATAGGCCGCCGCTTCGGCGCCATACAACCCATCTCCCCATTCTGCGACATTGAGATAGACTTCCAGCACACGGCGTTTACCCCAAAAACCATCAATAAACACCGCCATCCAGGCTTCACCGGCTTTGCGGCCATAGCCACCGCCATTCCAGAAAAAGACGTTCTTGGCAGTCTGCTGGGTCAGCGTGGACGCTCCGCGCAATTGGCCGCGCCTCTCACGCTCGTCCAGCGCATTTTTTATCGCATCCATATCAATGCCGCCATGGGCACAGAATTGCGTGTCTTCAGCAGCGATAACGGCCCGCACCAAATGCGGTGAGATGTCCTCAAGCGGCACCCAGGTGTGATAGACAGGCGTTCCTTGCATCACGCGCCCGGCCATGTTGGCGGTGCCTGGAATTGGCACCAAAGCCAGGATTAACGCATAGATATGCAAGGACACGAACAGCCCGGCGAGAACCTTCACCGACCAAGCGAGCCATGTTCCAACAGGCCAACCGTTCTGAATTATGGGCGTGTCCATTCCGCTTTGACGTCCTGATCCGTTTCCGTGGCGAAGCGCGCCGCCTTCTCGTCTTCAAACCGGGCTAAATCAAGGCGGGACAGGGCCCAAATGGCAGCCCCCCTGACCACAGAGTTTTCGTCGTCCAGATGCGGCAGGACGCTATGCTCCACAAGGCCCTCGTCTTGCGAATTGCCAATCGCAATCAGCACATTGCGCAAGAACCGATCGCGGCCAATTCGTTTGATCGGTGACCCGGAAAAGACTTGCCGAAAAGAAGCGTCGTCCAGAGCCGCAAGCGAGTCCAACTCTGGCCCTTTTAGCTCAGCGCGGGCCCAGAATGCGCTTTCATGCGCTGTCTCTGCGAACTTGTTCCAGGGACACACGGCGAGACAATCGTCGCAGCCATAAATTCGATTGCCCATAGCCAGACGAAACTCGTGCGGGATCGCTTCCTTGTGCTCAATCGTAAGGTAAGAAATACAGCGCCGTGCATCGAGCTTATATGGGGCTGGAAACGCATCGGTGGGACAAATATCGAGACAAGCCTGACAGGTCCCGCAATGATCGAATTCAGGTGTGTCCGGGGTTAAGTCTGCGGCCGTCAGCATCACGCCCAGAAACAACCAGGAGCCATGCTCTCGCGATACGAGATTGGTATGCTTGCCTTGCCAGCCAAGTCCAGATTTCTGCGCCAGAGGCTTTTCCATCAAAGGCGCTGTGTCGACAAAGACTTTGACGTCAACGCCAGCTGTCTCGGCGAACTGGCGCGCCAGCTGTTTCAAGCGTTTTTTGAGGACATCATGATAGTCCTTGCCGCGGGCATAGACCGAAATATTGCCTTCTCCCCTGCGCTCAAGATTGTGCATAGGGTCATGATCCGGCCCATAATTCAGACCTACGACCACGCCAGACCGAGCCTCAGGCCACATCGCGGTTGGTGACTTGCGCCGGTCCAGCGTCGATTCCATCCACGCCATAGAGCCATGAAAGCCAGCTTCGACAAAGGCTTCCAGCTTTTCACCTGCCGCCCAGGCTTCATCGACCCGGCAAATATGACAGGCATCAAAACCGAGCGCCTCGGCGTCACGCTTGAGCTGGGATTCCAGAGACATTGTTTTTGCCGACGCGGTTAAAAGTCCAGGTCGGTATAGTGCTTCACCGGCTTGGCATTGCCAACCCGGTCTTCCAGCAATCCTCTAAAACTCGGACGTGACTTCATCCGCCCATACCAAGCTTTCAAGTCCGGTGTCAGATCCCAAGGCACATCGCCGAAATAGTCATAGGACGAGAGATGCGCGGCGACGCTGAGATCGGCAATGCTGAGATTTCGTCCGCCAATATAAGACCGTTCACCCGCCAATGCGTCCAGAAAGGTCATGCGATTCTTCAGAGCATGGGCGCCCTGGCGCAGCGCCAGGCTGTCTGGAGAACGATCGCGTTTCACCCATTGCGTGACGCGTTCTGCCAGCAAGGTGTTGTTTATCCCGGCAAAACTCTCTTCGGCCCATTGCCATAACCGCCGCGCTTCAGCCTTTTCGCCAGCTGTGAACGGCAAAAGTCGCGGATTGGGCGCGGCTTCTTCGATATATTCGCAGACGGCGAGCGACCCGACAGCGGATGTTTTGACCTCCGCATCAGTGTCCAGCAATGCTGGCGCACACGCCCCAGGCGCCAGCGCTGCCAGCTCCAGATCCGAGACCCAGGGCCGAATCTCAATCGATTCAAATGACCAGCCCTTTTCGCCCATCATAAGGCGAACCGTGCGCGCTAGCGGATCTATGGGCCAATGCCAGAGCCGTTTCATAATGCTCGCCCTATTACTATTCGGCAATGACGCAAAGGTGAACGCAGTGAGACCTTTGCGTGCACCCCCATCCTATGCTTCAAGCCGTCCGACATGGGCCCTATTGGAGCGCAAAATGCTGACGAAATCCTTTCGCGCACATCTGATTGCTGCTGTTGCAGGTGTAATTTTACTGAGCGCCTGTTCGCGCGGCGGTGAAGACGTTACGTTCGACCCGGTTCCCCCGATCCTGCAGGAAGCCCCGCCAGCGGGGCAATTGCCGGAAGGGGTCACCCCGATCGCGTATCGACTAGACCTGTTTACCGACCCGGCGCAGGATGAATTCTCTGGGCGTGTCGAAATTGATGTCAATCTCGTCGAGCCGCACGCGCGAATCTGGCTGCACAGCCTCGATCAGAGGGTGTCCTCAGTGGTCGGCTTGCTCGCAGACGGCACCGAATTGCCTGCCACCTTCACCCGTAGCAAGGCCGACGGCGGGGTATCACGCATCGATTTCGAAACGCCCTTGCCTACTGGCATGAGCACGCTGATCCTCGATTATACGGCGCCATATAATTTCGGCCTTGCCGGTCTATACAAGGCGGAACAGGCTCGACGACCTTACCTTGCAACACAAATGGAACCGATTGATGCGCGGCGTATGCTGCCCAGCTTTGACGAACCGCGCTTCAAAACGCCCTGGACGCTGACCGTCACCACAACACCTGGCAATCAGGTCATCACAAATGGCGCCTTGAAAGCGCAAACCAGCCTGGATGACGGCAATATACAGTTCGAATTTGCGACCACTCGGACGATCCAGTCCTATCTCGTCGCGCTGGCTGTGGGCCCATATGATCTTCGCGATGGCGGCGTTCTGCCCCCAAATGAGATTCGACCGCGGGCGATCCCATTCCGCGGCTTTGCGCCTGCTGGCAAAGGCGATCAGCTGGAAGAGGCGATGGCCATCACCGATGAAATGGTGACCTGGCAGGAAGCCTATTTCGATTATCCCTACCCGTACGGGAAACTCGACCTGATCGCCGTGCCCGATTTTGCTTATGGCGCGATGGAGAATGCCGGCGCGATCATCTATCGGGAAGCCGCCCTGCTGATCAATGACCGCACCAGTCTCGCCCGCAAACGGGGCATTATGACGACGCATGCGCACGAGCTCGGGCATCAATGGTTCGGCAATCTGGTGACACCGAAATGGTGGAACGATATCTGGTTGAACGAGGCTTTCGCCACCTGGATCAGCTATAAGACCATGGATGCGGTCTATCCTGATACGGGCTTCGATTTGGCCCCGCAGCGCGCCGCGATCGGCGTGATGGGCAATGACAGCCTGATCAGTGCCCGCCAGATCCGCAATCCGATCACGCGCAATGCCGATATTCTCGACGCCTTTGACGGCATCACCTATCGCAAAGGTGGCGGCGTCCTATCCATGTTCGAAAACTTCCTTGGTGAGGAAGCCTTCAGAGACGGTATGCGCCTGCATATGCGCCGGTTTGAAGATAGCGTCGCGGACGTGAATGATTTCATGAGCTCGCTCGCTGATGGCAGCAATAATCCCGATATTGTCGACAGTTTCAATTCCTTCATTCTACAGCCCGGCATCCCCTACCTGGACGTAAATTTCACCTGCCCGGCCGCGGATGCGGGCCTGATCCAGATTTCGCAGGCGCGCTATGCTCCATTGGGGTCAGAAATCGCGCCGGAATCGCAGTCCTGGACTATTCCGTTTGCCCTTAAGACCAATGGCGCCAATGGCGAACGCGTGATCCGCGAGATGTTTGGCGAGACGACGCTTGAAATCCCGCTCGATGGCGGTTGCCCGGACTATGTCATGCCGAATGCCGGCGGCTCGGGGTATTGGCGCTTCAACCTGAATGACAGCGCGTGGCAGAGCCTGATCGCGAATTATGAGGATCTGACCGCCGGAGAGCAATTAAGCTTCGCTGACAGCGCAACCGCGGCGTTTGCGGCGGGGAATATTTCAGCTGAGACCCTGCTCGCGGCGATCACCGTCAATGCCAATGGCGATTGGGGCGCCGCGCGCGATCCTTTGTCCAATCTCGCCAGCTATATGGACGCCTTGCCGAATGCCACAACCAAAGACGCGTTGCGCGATTTCGTCATGGCGGCTTATGGCGCGCGCTGGGCGGCGCTGTCTGAGGCCGCGCCAGAGGACTTGTCGCAAGGCGAACAATTGCTCAAAACTGCGCTGAATGCGTCCTTGCTGACGATTGGCCGACTCCCGGAAGAACGGGCCAGACTGGCCGATGCCGCCGCAGCCTATGTCGGCGTCATCAATGATCCGGACCCAACTGCGATTTCACCAGACCTGGTCGCCACCGCAATTTCAATCGCAGCTGAAGGTGGCGATAGCGCTTTTTATGAAGCCGCATTGGCTTATGCCCAGGCGTCATCGAACCAACGCGAGCGGCGCTCGATTCTGAATATTCTGGCCCGGAAAGCATCAGAGACAGATATGCTGGCGCTGATGGATCTGGTTCAAACAGACGCTTTTCAGGGCCAAGAAGCGTGGTCCGTTTATCTCGCCGCGCTCGACAATGAAGAGAGTTCCGCGGCCGCCTGGACCAAGTTCAAGACCGATTTCGATGCAGTGATCGCCCGCACGCCCGAAATCCGCAAACCGCAAACAGCGGGAATTGTAGCCAATTTCTGCAACACTGCCGCGATCGATGAGGCGATTGATTTCATTGAACTCAAGGCCGATCTCATTCCAGGCTATGAGCGTCGCCTGGCACAAGCGTCGGAGTCTGCCCGCTTGTGTGCCGCGTTCCGTTCTGAAAAGTCGCAGGAGCTCTCCCAGGCGCTGCTGGCAAGATAGTCATTTGCACCGCAAGGCGATTGACATCGTAGTCAACAGTTGATGCAAATTTTTCAACGCGCTTCCGATTGAGGCGGTTTGTAATTTCCCTTAAAGAATGTGATCGGCTTTAGGGCAAGCATCATGACCGACACATTTCGCACAAACCCTTCATCGCGCAAAGATGATCCGCTTCAGTCCTGCATTACGCAAATGCTTGCCGAAGCGCCAACCGATGCGCGCAATATAATTCCAAAGGGTAAGATCGAAGCTCTGGGCGCGTCTTTATGGAACTGGTTTGAGTCCACGGATGGTGTTTCTGTTCGATTGCGAGCCGCTTCAAGCGTAGATGCTGACTTATTGGGTCATTATATTCTTGAAGTTGTCGGGCCAGATCGTCCCTTCCTGGTCGATTCATTCCTTGGCGCCTGCGCCGACCTTGGCATCGAAGTCTTGTCCCTGTTCCATCCGATCGTCGAACTCGAGGACGGCAAGCATTCCCTCATTCAAATTCACTTGCCGGATCTGACGGTGCGCGAGCAAGAAGACTTGCTGGCCGAGGCCAAAGCAACACTATCTGATGTGATCGATGCCACCGGCGATTATGCCGAGATGCGGATCCGGATGGCGGAAGAAATTGGGCGGCTCAATTCCTGCGAGCATGTCTCTGCGCGCTATAAAGACGAGGCCGTCGATTTCCTCAATTGGTTAGGCCAGGAACGGTTCGTCTTTCTCGGGGCTCGCAGCTATACGTTCCAAACGGGCAAAGATGGCTCGGTTCTGCCCGAAGAACCCGACACCGTCGAAGGCTCTAATCTCGGCCTGCTGCGCGATGACCGCCGCAACGTGCTTAATCGCGGCGCCGAACCGCTTCTGCTCACGGAAGAGATTGGTGAATTTCTCGCCGAACCGGAATCTCTCATTCTTGCCAAGGCGACGCTGACCAGTCGCGTTCACCGCCGCGTGCATTGCGATTATGTCGGCGTCAAACACTTCGGGGACAATGGCCAAGTCATTGGCGAAACCCGCTTCCTCGGCCTTTACACCGCTGAAGCGTATAATGAATCGGTACGTAATATTCCTTTATTGCGACGCCGCATGGAGCGCGTGCTGGATCTGCTGGGGGTGTTACCGGGCAGCCATAATGAAAAAGCGATTTCCAACATTATCGAAGGCTGGCCCCGCGATGAGCTGATCCAGACCAAGTCAGAACATCTCGCGCCGATCATGCAAGGCGTGCTTGATCTGGTGGCGCGCCCGCGCGTGCGAGTCTTTACGCGTCCAGACCGGTTTAATCGTTTCGTCAGCACAGTCGTATTTGTCCCGCGTGAAGCTTATGACACTGACTTGAGACGCCACATCTCGCACGCCATTGAAGATGCCTGGGGCGGCCGAATGACTGCGTTTCAACCCAGCTTTGATGGCGCGACCATGGTCCGCGTCCTGTTTCATACCGCCCTGCCTCAGGCCGGACCGCGGCCGGATCCGGATGAGCTCGAGGGTCAAATCTCAGCCCTCGCGCGGCGCTGGAGCGATCGGTTCCATGACGCCATTCTCGACAGTTCGCTCGACACAGAAGCGCGTGCCGTAGCGGCTTATTTTGTCGGTTCATTCAATGCCGCTTACCGCGAAGCATTCACGCCTGACGAGGCGATGATTGATGTCTCCATGTTGGCAGGGTTGAATCAGGACCATCCGATCTGCCTGCGCGCCTATCGCAGGAACACCGACGATGCGGGGCGAATCCGCGCCAAAATCTATTCACGAAGCGGCGCCATCGCCTTGTCAGACTGCGTGCCGATATTCGAACGCATGGGCCTGTTCGTGTCATTCGAGACAGGCTATCCGGTCACGCCCTCTCAGAAACCCGTCCTCGACGCGCCAGACGAATATTGGGTCCACTCTTTGTCAATGCGCCGAGCCGACGGCGCAGAGATTGACCTGAATGAGGTTGGCGAAGCCTTTGAAGCAGCGTTCGTCGCAGTTTGGAGCGGTCTGGCGGAAAATGATGGCTTCAATGCACTGGTCTTCAATGCCGGCTTGTCCTGGCGCAAGGCCGCCTTGTGCCGCGCCTTGTGTGCGTATCGACATCAATCCGGGCTTGATCCCGCGCGCACGACGCAAATCGATGCTTTGAACAGCAACCCGATCCTGACCCAGCACCTTATGGCTTTGTTCGAAGCGCGGTTTACGCCCGGCGATGACCCGGATCGCGATAGCACTTGCCTACATCTGCGCGCGGCGATTGATGAAGCCCTGAAAGCCGTGCCGTCGCTTGATCATGACCGGATCATCCGCCGGCTGGACAAACTGATCGGGGCTATCCAGCGGACCAATTTCTTTAAGCAAACGACAACGGGGGCACCGCGCCCGTTCATCAGCTTCAAGATTGCCAGTCGCGACCTCACCGATTTGCCAGAGCCCAAGCCCTATCGCGAGATCTTCGTCGACTCGCCGACGGTTGAAGGCGTGCATTGCCGGTTCGGACCTGTGGCTCGCGGCGGCTTGCGTTGGTCTGACCGACGCGATGATTTCCGGACCGAAATCCTTGGCCTGGTGAAAGCGCAACAGGTCAAGAATGCGGTCATCGTACCGGTCGGTTCAAAGGGCGGTTTCTATCCAAAACAGCTGCCCCAAGGCGGGTCTCGCGAAGCCATACGTGATGCTGGTGTTGAGGCCTATAAGACGTTCATCACCAGCCTGCTCGACCTGACTGACAATCTCATCGACGGGACCGTCCAACACCCCGAGCGCACAACCATTCATGATGGCGACGATCCCTACCTGGTTGTTGCTGCTGATAAAGGCACAGCCACCTTTTCTGACACGGCCAATGAGATCAGCATGGCGCATGGTTTTTGGCTGGGAGACGCGTTCGCATCCGGCGGCTCAGCGGGCTACGATCACAAGAAGATGGGCATTACCGCGCGCGGCGCCTGGGAAGCCGTCAAACGTCATTTCCGCGAGCGCGGCAAAGACATTCAATCCGAGCCCTTCACGGTGATCGGCTGCGGCGACATGAGCGGCGACGTGTTCGGCAATGGCATGCTGTTGTCGAAACAGATCCGTTTGCAAGCGGCATTCAATCACATGCACATCTTTGTCGATCCGGATCCGCAAGACCCGGAAAAGCTGTGGCAGGAACGCAAGCGTATATTCGACCTGCCGCGCTCGAGTTGGATGGATTATGACGCATCGCTGATCAGCCCAGGCGGCGGCATTTTTGAGCGCAGCGCCAAAGCCATCACGCTGACACCAGAAATCCAGTCCCTGACCGGTCTTTCGGCCGATACAGTGACGCCGGATGAATTGATCCATGCTCTACTCAAAACCGATTGCGAGCTGCTCTGGTTTGGCGGCATTGGCACCTATATCAAAGCGCAGGAAGAGACGGACGCAGATGCTGGCGACCGGGCCAATGATTCAGTGCGAATCAATGGCGCTGATCTGAAGGCTAAAGTGATTGGCGAAGGTGCCAATCTTGGTCTCACACAAGCTGGCCGGATCGAAGCAGCGCTAAACGGCGTCCACCTGAATTCGGATGCGATCGACAATTCCGCCGGCGTCGACAGTTCGGACCATGAGGTCAACATCAAGATCCTCTGCACCGAAGCCATTCGTCGCGGCGACCTGCCAAGCGGCGAGCGCAACTCTCTCCTGGCCTCGATGACAGATGATGTGGCCGCACACGTCCTGGCGCACAATTATGCACAGACCAGCGCGCTCAGCCTGGCCGAAGACGCGGCGCTTCGCGACCATGATGCGTTAGAGCGGCTAATGGTGCGTCTGGAAGGGCGCGGCGTGCTTAATCGCACCGTTGAAGGTCTGCCCAGTACGACGGAAATGGCAAACTTCAAACGCGATGGGCGTCCCCTGACTCGGCCAGAAATCGCGGTTCTTATGGCTTGGACCAAAATTGTCCTGTTTGACGATCTGGTGGCGTCTTCAGTGCCGGACGATCCCTATTTTCACGACACTTTATCCGCTTACTTCCCGAAAGCGCTGCTCTCTTATGAACCGGTGATGCAGGCGCACCGCCTAAAACGCGAAATCATCTCGACCGTTTTGGCCAATCGTATCGTCGATATAGCTGGCCCGGTGTTTATTTTGCGTCTGCGCGAACAGACGGGCGCCCCGAGCGCCGAAATTGTCGCGGCGTTCGAGATTGCCAACGCGCTGTTCGCAACGTCGGATTTGCTCAGCAGCGTCCACCAGCTCGACAATCAGGTTCCGGCCAAGCGTCAGATGGCGTTGCAATCCTTGCTGTCCGGAAGTCTTGCAACGCTGACACACGGCGTGCTCGGGGTCGGCGAAGGCCAACCGATCGAAAGCCGCATCGAAATGCTGACCGCATCGAAAGCGGCGCTCATCGATATCGAAACCCAAGACCTGCCCGCATTTGAACGCGCGCTGGAACAGCGGCGCATCAAGCAAAACGCGCGTGACGGCATTCCGTCTGAACTGGCAGAAGCGATTGCCCGGACCAAGATTGCCGCCAGCGCTGCGCAATTGAGCAAACTGGCAGCGCGCTCAGATCGCGCTGTGCCAGACGTGGCGCAAGCCTATCTAGCCATTGGCGATGCCTTGTCGCTCGACCGTTTGCGAACAGCCGCAGAGCAAGCGCTGTCGGATATGCCTTATTGGGACCGGTTGGCGACGCGCGGTCTGATGCGCGAGCTTGAACAATTGCAGTCGGATGCCACCCAATTGGCTTTACAGGGAGAGTCGCCCAAAGCCTGGATACACAAGCATCGGAGCGGCCTGAAGGCGCTTCTGCAAGAGATAAAAACCTTTACCGGCAGCAAGCCGAGTTTTGCACAATTCGCACTGGCCACAGATGCTGTGCGCAAATTCATGCACAACGCGTCCGACGCGAAAGCTTAGGTCTGAAACAATCGGACCCACCGAACGGGGACTGTCCGGTGGGCCCTACTGGCCTCATCCGCAGGCTGGGTGGGGGGACGCACGCGGAGGCCAGATATCTTTTGTGACAATTTTGTCCCAACGTCTCAACATATGGATTGATCCTGGACCGAAGCCAAGTGAAAAAATCACCGCATCCTGTAACAATTACGAGAATTCCCCAGCTTCCGCGGGGTCCTCTATAGAATTTGTACTGGTATCGCGGGACAAAGGCTCGCCATTTGCTGATAACAACACGGCCAGCCACCGCGTAGAATCGGATTGTGCAAATAAAATCATCATCAATACAGTTAATGGCGCGGATAAAAACATGCCGGGAATGCCCCAAATCGCGCCCCAAATGGCCAAAGCGAGCAGGACCACGAGCGCAGACAGGTTCAATGTATCGCCCATAATGCGGGGTTGGACGAAATTCCCGATCGAAAACTGCCAGAAACTGACGCCAATGAAGACCATCAAAGCAAAGATGTAACTATCATTTGGCGCATCGCCGGGAATCCAGGCCGCCACTTCCGGCTGTACCAGGGCGAAGAGCGGTGGCACCAAAGCAGCGACAATCGACCCAATGGTCGGAATATAGTTGAGCACAAAGATCAGCGTGGACAGGAACAGCGCATTGTCGACACCGAGCGCGATCAAAGTGACGTAGGTGAGCACCGTGATCAGCGCGCTGATCACGGTCTGGGTCCACAAATATGTCTCAATACCTCGGCGGGCCGCATCGCCGACTTCCTTGACCTGCTGTCGCTGTTCTGAGTCGATAAAGATTTTGTCCAGCTTATTGGGCCAGGCGGACTGGGCCAGGAACAGAAACGCGACATAGATAAGGATCAGCACCAGGTCGCCGGTCAGACCGCTGGTCGCCGATGCAATCGTACCGAGAAAGGCTTGCCCGCTCTCATTAAACACCAATTCTGTCAGGGTTGGCGCATTGGACAATTGTACCCAGCCATAAACGTCCTCAATCAGAGCATTGATGCGCAGCAAATAGGCGTCGCCCTGAATACCAAATTCACCGATTCCCCGCGCCATCAGCGCCAGGAAACCGACAAAACCACCAATAACGACGAAGATTGCCAGTGCGCGTGACCAGCCGAGCTTGAGCAAATCCGATCGTCCATTAATCGCCCGGGCAAAGCCTTCTATGATCAAGAACAGAAAAACCGCCAGAGCGAACGGGGCGAGAATATCGCGGCCCAGATACAGCATCGCGATAATAATACCTGTCGCAATCACCCAGATCCCGACTTGAGCACCATTAGACCTCATTCGAATTACCCTCTCATATACTCTTCTGATGAAGAGCGCCCCGCAATCGAAACTTGTTTCTCTCCATTACAAGCCGGAATCAATCCGAACGTACAGAGTGCCATCCTTTTCAAATGGGTCAGACACGATTGAGAGCGATCGACACTTGCGTTCGAGATTAGCGCCTGAGCGCACATCGAAACGATAGCCATGCCAGGGACAGGTGATGAAACCGGCCGCGTCAATCGAGCTGTCCTGCAATGGCCCAAGGAGATGCGGGCAGGTCGCAGCATGAGCGATCCAGTCGCCTTGCCATTGGCGCACACATATTTGGCCAGCGACACTCTCAACCATATGCACCTTGTCTTGTGCGAGCTTGGACACTGCACCGACGCGCAGGGTTTCACTTCTGTCACCCCTCGATTGCTCGCGTGCGCGCTCATCTAAGGCGCGCTGCCGACCCGACATCAGTTCAGTGTCTTCATCATAGAGCCTCGCATATTGTTCGCTCAAATAGCGCAGCGCCGCGGCCGATTGATCCTTATCTTTCGGGGCTTCGGGAAGATAGAAACGGACATCAACTTCGATCTCCTCGTCTGACACGGGGCTGGCTTGGGTATGAATTTCGACGCCAGCGCCAGGTCCTGAATAGACCGTCGACACCCAGTAATTCTTGTCGCGCGCAACCAACAGGTCGATGAGTTGGAAGGCGCCACGAGAGGCTTGCGGTAGACCAATTTTGGCGCGCCACCCCCACGGTCCGCTTGCAATCAGCTCGATTGACGAGAAGGAAGACGCGTGCACGTAAGGTAAATGTTCCCAATCATACGCGTTCTCAATCATGCGCGTCATGTTAACCGGCAATTTGCGGACATAGTTGCCGAGATAGTGAAACTCAGAGATGCGATCGAAATCGATCATGTTCGGTCGAGCGCTGGACAATTCTGTTTCGGCTTGAGTCAACATAAGCGGGCGTCCCTCGGAAACTTTCAGGTTTCCATGACTATAGGACGAATTTTTGAATTGCGGTGCGGATTCGTGTTCAAACCGCTGTGATCAGACTAACCGAGCACGAGAACACAGCGCTCATCGAGGCTCGGCCGCGCCAGCACGACCCGTTTTAGACCTGGAAGCTTGGCTTTCAGATCGTTCGCCGCCCAAACGGCAATGCGCTCGAGCGTCGGTACATCAAGACCAGCAATTTCATTTAGCAAGCGATGGTCCAGCTTTTCAGCCGTCTCAGTGAGGATCGCAGCAAGATCGGAAAAGTCCTGCACCCATTCGGCACCCGGTTGCACCGTTCCGGCCACTGTTGCTTCGAGCCGGAAGGAGTGGCCGTGCACGTTGCGATAGGGGTGCCCTTCAGGCTTACCGCCCATATAATGGGCCGCTTCAAACGTCACCGCTTTGGTGATCTCGAAAACCTGACCTTCGACGCTCATGGCAGGCCGATCAGTTTGTGTGTCTGTAAGCTTAGTCGCCATTTTGGGTGCTTCATACAATAAGCGGCCGCAGCCGCGATGTTCTGGGCGTGCGCCGTATCATCTTTAGGCTGCAGAAAAAAGTGTTCAAACTGCAAGCTTTCAAATTGTGACGGCTGCGCCTCGGCTTCGTCTTGGGGAAAGACCAGTTTCAATTCATTGCCGGAAACCTGTTGTAAGGCAGCATTCGCTTTCGGGCTGACGCAAACCCAATCCAGGGTCTTTGGCGCCAGAAGCGTGCCATTGGTCTCGACGCCAATCTCGAAGCCGGCGGCTTTCAGGCCCTCGATCGCGTTTTGATCGAGTTGCAGCAAGGGTTCGCCGCCGGTGCAGATCACATATGGTGTTCCGCCTTCCGGCGCAGCGGCGTTCCAAACCTTCAGAACATGCGCCGCCAACGCCTCGGCACCGGCAAATTTGCCACCGTTCTCACCATTCGTTCCAACAAAATCCGTATCGCAAAAATTGCAGATCGCGGTCGCGCGATCACGCTCTAAACCCGACCAGAGGTTGCATCCCGCGAATCGCAAAAACACGGCAGCGCGGCCCGTCTGGGCGCCCTCGCCTTGCAGCGTGACATAGGCTTCCTTCACCGAATAAGTCTTCATGCCGGAACTTTCGCCCGCCATGTCTCATAGCCCTTTTGGCGCAGCTCACAGGCCGGGCACGAGCCACAGCCATAGCCCCACTCATGGCGGTGTGTGCGATCGCCCAGATAGCATGTATGGGTTTGTTCAATCACGATATCGACCAAATTCTGTCCACCGAGCTGTCCCGCCATTTCCCACGTCTCAGACTTGTCGAGCCACATGAGCGGCGTGTCGATCGTAAACGGGCGATCCATGCCGCGTGCGAGGGTTAATTCCTGCGCATCCAGCGTCCCTCGTCGGCAATCAGGATAGCCAGAATAATCAGTCTCGCACATACCCCCAACGAGGTTGGAAATCCCACGGCGCCAGGCAATCGCGCCGGCCAGAGTCAAAAACAAGAGATTGCGCCCCGGCACGAATGTGTTGGGCAAGCCATTCTCGGCGATGACGATTTCAGTTTCTTTGATCATCGCAGTATCGCTGATCTCGCTCAGCACTGAAACATCGCAAACACGATCCTCACCAAGCTTGTCCGACCATTGCGGGAACGCCGCCCGGATGGCCTCGATCACATGTGGTCGACAATCCAACTCGACGGCATGGCGTTGACCATAGTCGAATCCAACCGTTTCGACGCGATCATATCGGGCCAGTGCATATGCCAGACAAATCGTCGAATCTTGACCGCCTGAAAACAAGACAAGGGCTGACCGTTCCGTCATTCTGATTTCAACTCCTAGGTGCGATTATTATCTCAGCGTCTCATAACAGTCTGATTTCGTGTAACAAATGTCACACACTGAAACCCATTAAGGCAATCTGCCAGCATGTTCATTGACAATTCTCTCCCGTCCATTCGTCATGAAGTTCGAGGCGCTCCCAGACAATAATGGACCGCCTCGGGGACGCCCAATGCGAACAAGTGCCAAAAAAACAGGCACAGCGAGGAGGAGTCCGCCAATGAAGCCCACAATACACTCGAAATTTGTCTTGCTGGCAAGCGCATCTGCGATTGCCGTTTCCGTCAGCGCACAGGCACAAAGCGATACTGACACGGATGATCAACGTACCTTATCCACCGTGCTGGTCACAACGCAGAAAACCGAAGAATCCATCCAGGATGTTCCGATTGCGGTTTCAGCCTTCGATGAAGGCGCGTTGGATGACATGCAGCTGGCTGGGGGTCCGGATCTGGTCAAAGCCATCCCCAACGTCAATTTCACCAAAGGCAATTTTGGCGGATTCAATTTCCGTATTCGCGGCATAGGCGTCGACGCGGTTTCGACGGCCGCCGACGCTGGCGTAGGCATCCACTTGAATGATGTGCCACTGACCTCGAACAGCCTGTTTGAGGCTGAGTTTTACGATGTCGAGCGGGTTGAGACATTGCGCGGGCCGCAAGGCACACTTTACGGCCGGAACGCAACTGGCGGTGTGGTCAACTTGATCACAGCGAAACCCGTCCTGGAGGAGTTCCAGGCGGATGCCCGCGTCACCTATGGCAATCATAATACGTTCAAAGGCAAAGGCATGGTGAACTTGCCTCTTGGCGAGACCGCTGCCCTCCGCCTCGCTGGCTCATATCTCAGCCGCGATGGCTATGTCGACAATTTGACCACCGGCAACGACATTGATGATCGCGAGCTATACAGCATTCGCGGCTCGCTCGCATGGGAGCCAACCGATCGGCTCAGAACCCTGGTCATGGTCGAGCATTTCAATGAAGACGATTCACGCTTGCGGTCAGGTAAGCAATTCTGCGCCACGGACCCAACCAAGACGTCCTACTCAGGTATTCCAATCTCGTTCATCGACCAGATCATCACCTCACAAGGCTGTGTCGATGCTCCCGTTCGCAGCGCGGAGTCGCTTGGCGGTATCAACCAGGCCGCAACACTCGGCGGGGGGGTCTTTGGAACGCTCGCCGGCGTGACCGGAAATGTCGATGCCAATGGCAATCTCGTGAACATCAACGAGCCCGGAACTTATCATTCGGATTTCCGGGCCATTGAAAGCAGTTTCGATCCGACCTTTGAAACCGAGCAGACATTCTTCATGCTCCGCGGCGAATTTGATCTCACGGACAATCTGACGGCGACTTACCTTGGCTCGTTCAATGAGCGGTCGAATACGTCACAGGAAGACTATAATGAAACCGCACCGGCGTTTACGTTCAATGAAACGGCTGGACCGTTTATCGCCCTCAACGAAGACGCGGATACGCCGTTCAGCGAAGCTGCCATTATCACAGCGGCTTATCCCACCCTGTTCCCGGGCGGCGTGGTTAGCGATCCGCAGCTAGGCTATGCCAACTTCCTGGAACAGGCTGACCTTTCTGGTTCTGAAAGTGAGCAGACGTCTCACGAGTTTCGACTTCAATCTGACTTTGATGGGCCATTCAATTTCAATATTGGCGCTATCAAGCTCGACTTTGAAGTGAACCAGGGACCAGCCTTGCAAGAAAGCTATTATGTGTTCTTCAATACTGGGTCTGCGTTCATCCAGGCCAATAATGCACTGGGGCAAGCATTGGATGTTGGCGACCTTTTTTCCATCGCCGATCCCGCGAATGTCGGCGCGACCGCCATCAACAATCTCGGCAATGGTACGGACCGAAACTATTTCCGCTCCATCACGCCTTACAAGCTCGATAGTTTTGCAATCTTCGGCGAAGGCTATTTCGACGCCACCGATGACCTGCAATTCACCTTGGGCCTGCGCTATACCGACTACAAAAAAGAAGTTGGCAATATCCCAACCTTTCTCGGCACGACCGATGCCGCGCGTCCCGATCCGCTGGTCTACCAACCCAATGACGATGCAACACCTGACAATGGCGGCGATGGCACATTAAACGCGCAATTCGAGGAAGTCACAGGCCGTTTCGGGTTTGACTGGGCGCCTGACTTTGGTTGGTCCGAAGACACGTTGATCTATGCCTTCTATTCACGCGGCTATAAAGGCGGCGGCATTAACCCACCCCAACCCGCGGACAATACGTCTGGTGTTCCTCAAACCTTCGAACCGGAATTTGTCGACTCTTATGAAGTCGGGACAAAGAACACGATCGCGGGCGGCGCGATGCAGCTCAACGCAACCGGCTTCTTCTACAATTATGAAGGCTACCAGATATCCGCCATCGTCAATCGGACATCTGCTAACTTCAATGTCGATGCCGAGATCAAAGGCCTCGAGATTGAGACCATCTGGAACCCGACATCGACCTTTGTCATCAATGCCAACCTAGGCCTGCTCGATGCGCAAGTGGTGGATACATGGGGCGTCGATGTTCTCGATCGCACAAATGGCCGCGACGACCTGGTGGTGCTGAAGAATTTTGCCAATGCTGCAAATTGCGTTGTTTCCGCCGCGGGGTATGCCGCCGTTCTGAGTTCAGTCGCTGCCGGAACGGACGCCGTAAACAATCCGCTAGGGCTCACGCCTGGCGCAACGCTAGGCCTCTGTGCAGGGTCGTTTTCTGGCGCTGGAGAGTCTCTCGGACTGCCTGACGTCACATATACCAATACAGACGGCGAAATCGTCACAGTGGATGCGCTGACCCCATTTGACGGAGACGCCAAGAATTTGGACGGCAATGCGCTGCCCGGCACGCCGGACACGACCTTCAACTTTGGTGCCGAATACACCTGGGAAAGCGTCTACAATGATGCCTGGGACGTGCGCCTTCGCGGCGACTACTATTATCAGGCCGATTCGTTCAGTCGCATCTGGAACACACAGCGCGACGCTCTGGAAAGCTGGGATAATATCAACCTGTCCCTGCAACTGGTGAATACCGAGCACGATTGGTCTGTCGAATTGTTCGGAAAGAACATTACGGATGAAGAAGTGATCACGGGCGCATACCTTACGGATGACAGCTCTGGTCTGTTCACAAACGTCTTCCTAAACGAGCCTTCGACGTACGGAATTACCGTCTCTAAGAGCTGGTAAACCCAAAACGTTTGTCTCGTCGGCAAATTCCTAAATCGAAAAGGCGGCTCTCAACACGGGCCGCCTTTTCACACACGCACAAAACTCCCTCTTGAGAAAAGTGTGACCTGCAATCCTACGTTGCCGCGGAAAGCAGCAGCTCACGCAACGTAAATCATTGACAAAGTGTCGCGGCTTGCCCTGTCATGATCGTGAGGCATTCCCAGAAAACATGGGAAGCCCCGAGGAAACGCAAAAACACTCGTGCCAAGATCACTTCGGCACCGAGGGAGGAGTTATTTACATGAAAGTATCACGACGCTCGAATTATATCTTGTTGGCGGGGGCCTCTGCGCTCGCCATGTCCGCGGTCGCCCCGGTTGCCATTGCTCAAGAAGATAATGAAGACGCCGACGCACGCACCCTGAACACCGTGGTTGTCACCACGCAGAAACGGGATGAATCAATTCAAGATGTCCCAATCGCGGTTTCAGCGTTTGACCCGGATGCGCTTGAGCGTCTGAACATTGAAACCGGGTCTGACCTGCAATTCAACATTCCAAACTTCGGCTCCACCCAAGGCAACTTCTCTGCTGGTGGCATCTCAATTCGCGGCATTATCAACGCCGCGGTTGGCGCATCATCGGATGCGGCTGTGGGTACTCACGTTAACGGCGTTTCATCTTCAGGGTCGACACTGCTCGAAACTGAGTTCTACGACGTTGAGCGGATTGAGATCCTGCGCGGCCCGCAAGGCACTTTGTATGGACGCAACGCCACCGGCGGTGTTGTCAACGCGATTACGGCCAAGCCTGTTCTAGAAGAATTCAATGCCAGCCTTGAAGGGACATATGGCGAGTTCAATAATCAGAAACTGTCGGGTCACATAAACGTCCCATTGGGTGAAAACCTTGCAGCGCGTTTCGCGGGTTTCTACCTGAAGCGTGACGGCTATTCCGATGCGCTCTTGCCGGATGGCTCCACCCAGGACGTGGACGGTCGCGATCTGTGGGCTATTCGCGGCACACTTGGCGGCGATATTACCGACAAGCTGTCCTTCTATTTGATGGGCGAGCATTACGAGGAAGATTCAACGCGTACACGTGCGACCAAGCAGCTGTGTACAAAAGATACGCGTCCCTTCCCGTTCAACCAGGGCTGTGTGCCTTATCAGGTTGAAGGGCTCGGCTATGCCCGCGACGCCAATGGTAACCCAATTCAGATTCGCCCCGGCTTCGGCACGGTCGATACGTCGGGTACGCTTGGTGGCGTTCTCGCTGCAAACCTCGGACTGTTCCCTGCCTTCGGTACGGACAGCAATGCAGGCGCCACGACATCAACAGATCTGCGTCAATTTGAAACCAATCTGGTGCCAACATTCGAAGGTGAGTCAAACACTGTTCAGGCCGAAATCACATATGAGTTCGACAATGATCTTACGTTCACTTTCCTGGCCAGCCACAATGACAACTTCCGGAGTTTCACCGATGACTATAATAAAGGAATCGGGACGACGAAATTTTCAGTTACGGGTCTGACCCCGGATCTGGATGGTGACGGCGATGGTGATTTTCCTGGCCCAGGTGCGTTTGGGTTGGACATTGGAGTCGATACGCGCTTGCGCGAACCTGCCGACACGTTGTTGGCCACGGATCGGTCTAGCTCAGATTTCGAAACGACCTCTTTAGAAGCCCGTCTACAATCCGATTTTGACGGCGATTTCAACTTCACCGTCGGTGCTCTGAAGCTCGATTCAATTGGCGAAACCAATTATTTCGTGTTCTTCAACACGGCTGAAGCCCTGGCTGTCGCCACAGGACTCCCTGGTGATCGCACATACTTCCTCAGCCGCAGCCCATACAAGCTGGATGCGCTGGGCGTATTCGGGGAAGCCTATTGGGATGCCACGGATGATCTAACCTGGACCCTCGGTTTGCGCTATACCAAGGACGATAAGCGTCAGGAAAACACGCCAAGCTTGCTGCTGGCCGATGCGACGGTCTTCCCGGGCGAACAAAACGGCTTCGCTCAAGGTGGCCCGGCTCAAGAAGCCAGTTTTGAAGAAGTCACAGGCCGGTTCGGCTTTGACTATAATGCGGGCGCCTTCGGGTTCACGGATGACACTTTGCTGTATGCCAATGTCGCACGTGGCTATAAAGGCGGTGGCATCAACCCACCACAATCTGCAGGATTGGTGGAAAGCGCCAACACTTTCGATCCGGAATTCATCAACGCGCTTGAGGTCGGTTCGAAAAGCACATTGTTTGGCGGCGCTGGTATCCTGAACCTGGCGGCCTTCTATTATGATTATGAAGGCTATCAGATTTCATCGATCGTAAACCGGACCTCCGTCAATCAGAATGTCGACGCGACCGTTCTCGGCTTAGAAGGTGAATTCTATTACCAAGTCACGGATAATTTCAGAGTCGACTCAACGATTGGCTTGTTGAATTCAGAACTGGCCGATCAAGCGCCACTTCTGGATACATATGACCAGACCGGCGGCGACCCAAACTATGTCGTCGTAAAGGATGCGGCAACTACGCAGAATTGTATCGCACTCCTGTCCGAAGTGAATGCGCTATTGGCTAGCCCAGCCGCAGCCGCGGCCGCAGGCATCTGCTCCGGAGCAGCTGTTCCGTTCGGCGTCACGCCGCTTGAAGGCATTCCAGTTGATGTCTCAGGCAATAGTCTGCCATTGGCACCAGAGATCACTTTCTCGATCGGTGCTGAATATGTCTTCGACGTCAATGATAGCTGGGACATGTCAGTTCGTGGCGACTTCTACCATCGCGGTGAAGTGTTCACGCGGATCTACAATCTGGAAGCCGATCGTCTGGATAGCTTCCAGAATGCTAACGCAGCGATCCAGCTCACCAATCAGGACCTGGATTTGGAAGTTGAATTGTTCGTCAAGAACCTGCTCGAAGATGATCAATTGACCAATCAGTATCTGACAGATGCATCTTCCGGCTTGTTCACGAACGTGTTCGTGCTTGAACCACGCCAGTTTGGCGTTCGCGTCGCAAAACGCTGGTAAGCCACACAAGGGGCCCTTGCGACGAGCAGGGGGAGAGAGGAGAAGGGCGATCCGATCGGGTCGCCCTTCTTTCTTTTATGCCTGAAACCACTATGTTCAGAGCAAATTCGATCTCAGGAGATTCGCCGTGCTGCGTTCTAGCCTTTCTGTTCTCGCCCTCGCCTCATTAACCGCGTGCGCTGGCCAAGCCGCTGCGCCCGAACCGGAGGCGGACGGCTCAATTGTTTCAGAGACCGGGCTGAAGCTGGTACCGGTTGCTGAAGGGCTTGAATTTCCATGGGGTATGGCGGCACTGCCAAATGGCGACCTGCTGGTGACAGAACGCGAAGGCCGCTTGCGCCTGATCCAGAACGGCGCATTGGTCGACACGCCACTCACCGGCTTGCCAGGTGATATCCTGGTCGAGGGCCAGGGCGGCTTGCTAGGTATTCTGCTCGACCCGGCCTTCGAGATCAATCGCAAACTCTATCTCAGCTATTCCAAGGATCTGGACGGCTCTAACACAACCGCAATTGTGTCAGCCACGCTGGCAGACGATGCGTCTGGCCTCAGCGATGTGACCGAAATCTTCCTCGGCGAAACGCGTGAAACCACGTTCCACTATGGCTCACGCATGGCCTTCCTGCCGGACGGGTCAATGATCGTCACGCTTGGCGATGGCTATCGCTATATGCAGGACGCACAGGACCCGAACCTGCTGCACGGAAAGATCGCCCGGATCATGCCGGATGGCTCTTTGCCAGCTGACAATCCATTCGCAAATGGCGGCGGCAATCCTGCGGTCTGGTCGTATGGCCACCGCAATGTCCAGGGCCTTGTCTATCACAGCGCTGCCAATCTTCTGATCGCGCATGAGCACGGCCCGAAAGGTGGTGACGAGCTGAATATCATCGAGCCCGGCAATAATTATGGCTGGCCGACGATCACCTATGGCATCAATTATGATGGCACGATCATTACAGATGAAACCGAAGCGCCCGGGATGGAACAACCTGACGTGAAATGGGTGCCATCCATCGCCCCCTCGGGCATGGCGATCGTTGAGACAGCGGGATTTGAAGACTGGACAGGCGATCTGCTGATCGGCGCCATGGATGGCCCGAGCGGGCAGAAACTGGTGCGCGTCGATATCAGCGCTGATGGTGCAATCGGCGAGACCCAAGACCTACTTGATGATTTGCAGACAGGGTTTCGGGACGTGATCTCAACCCCTGACGCGATCTATGTTGCCACCAATATGCTCGATGGTGTCGTTTACCGAGTTGAAAAAGCGAACTAGACGCCGCGCCGAGAGCGCAAGGCTGTCGCGAGTGTGCCATCGTCCAGATGGTCCAGCTCGCCGCCGACCGGCACGCCATGCGCAAGCCGGGTCACCTCGACTCCCAGGCCGTCCAGACGTTCGGCGACATAATGCGCGGTGGTTTGACCATCGACCGTGGCGTTGAGCGCCAAAATGACTTCACGGATGCCGCCCTGTTTGACGCGATCAATCAGCATGCCAATGGTCAGATCATCCGGCCCAACGCCGTCCAGGGCGCTCATCACGCCGCCTAGGACATGATAGCGTCCGCGAAAGGCCGCGGCGCGCTCCAGCGCCCACAGATCCGGAACGTCTTCGACCACACAAATAACGCCATCATCGCGCCCCGTTGCCTGACACACCGCGCAAGGTTGCAACGTGTCGTAATTGCCGCAAACCTTGCATTGCTCGATTTTATCTGCGGCATCGGCGAGCGCTTCAGCCATCGGTCGCAACAACGCATCCTGCCGCTTGAGCAGAAACAAAGCCGCCCGGCGCGCTGAGCGTGGCCCTAAGCCGGGCAAGCGCGCGATCAGGTCGATCATGCGCTGAATCTCTGGACCTGCAGACGATTTGCTCATGCGCGCTAATGTGCGGGACTCGGCGCCAGAGGCAAGAGCGCGGATTCACCTTTGCATATTCGAAAATTAGGGTTATCACCCTAAAATACGAAAACTGGAGGAAATCATGGCAGATACAGCACACGGCTTTGAGGCCGCCGGACTACCGGACCCAAAAACCCTTCCGCTTGAAACCCTGGACGTGTCCCTGGCGGAATTGTTTGAGGCCAATATCCATGGCGAATATTTCCGCCGATTGCGCCATGAAGACCCGGTGCATTTCTGTCCTGATAGTCAGTTTGGGCCGTATTGGTCAGTGACCAAATATGATGACATCGTCGCCGTCGACTCCAACCATAAAGTGTTCTCATCTGATCGCGACATCGTCATTGGCGATGCCCCTTCCGACTTCAATACACCGATGTTCATCGCCATGGATGGGCAAAAACATGTTGATCAACGCAAAGCTGCTTCGCCAGCTGTCGCGCCGTCGCAACTGTCTGATATTGAAGCCCTCATTCGACAACGCGTGTGCAAGATCCTTGATGATCTTCCAGTCGGGGAAGAGATCAACTGGGTCGAGCATGTGTCCAAGGAACTGACCACGCAGATGCTCGCGACACTGTTTGATTTCCCGTTCGAAGATCGCCACCTCCTGCCATATTGGTCCGACGTCACGACGACATCCGAAACGGTCGGCATCGAGGTCGACATGAAAGAACGTGAGCGCGTCTTGCATGAGTGTCTCGCCTATTTCATGCGGCTCTGGCGGGAACGTGCCGCGCAACCGCCGAAATTCGATTTCATCTCGCTGATGGCACATAATCCCAAAACCAAGGACATGATCCAAAACCCGCTCGAATTGCTCGGCAATCTGATGCTGCTAATCGTTGGCGGTAATGACACAACCCGTAACTCGATCAGCGCTGGCGTGGTTGAGCTCAATCGCAATCCGGACGAATTCGCCAAGCTGAAAGCCAATCCGTCCCTGATCCCGAACATGGTGTCAGAGATTATTCGCTATCAAACGCCTCTGGCGCATATGCGGCGCAACGCATTGGAAGATATCGAGCTCGGCGGCAAACAGATCAAAAAAGGCGACAAGATCGTCATGTGGTATGTCTCCGGCAATCGCGACGAGACCGTCATCGAGGATCCTGACCGGTTCTGGATTGATCGCCCTAATGCCCGGCGGCACTTGTCCTTTGGCTTTGGTGTGCATCGTTGCATGGGCAATCGCGTCGGCGAGATGCAGCTACGCATTCTATGGGAAGAAATTCTCAATCGGTTCGATCGGATTGAAATGGTTGGCGAACCCACACGGGTGCTGTCAAACTTTGTCATGGGCTATACGGATCTGCCAGTCGTGGTGCACGCCAAGACCGCATGAAGACCCGAGACCGCATCCTGAAAACCGCGCGGGATCTGTTCAACGCAGAGCGGTTTGGCAATGTCACGACAGCCGACCTCGCGCGCGAATGCGGGATTGCGGAAGGCAATCTCTGGTATCACTTCAAGAGCAAGCGCGCCTTGCTCGACGCCCTTTCTGAACAATTTCTTGAGGATGTCGAAGTCCGGCTTGCAATGCTGCCGAGCGCGTCTGAAAGCATACTCAGCGA
>JBCCDZ010000010.1:0-26825 GCA_039030525.1 Pseudomonadota bacterium
AAGCTGTCCTGCATTTCCTGGTCGGCAATTTCCAGCGACCGCGCGAAGCTCTGGAAATAACTTTCGCGGATTTGCCGTTTCATAATCGCCAGCGAGCGCGGTGAAACCTGCGTCGATAAGTGTTTCGCCGTGCCCATGACGTGCGGGAGCAACTCATTCGCGGGCAAAGCGCGATTGACCAAGCCGACCCGTTCGGCCTCGGCGCCCTTGAAAACACGCGCGGTGAAGAGCAGATCGAGCGCATGGGCTTCTCCGACCAGGCGCGGCAGCAGCCAGGCAATACCATGCTCGGCGATCAATCCGCGCTGGGAAAACGCTGTCGTAAACTTGGCGTCCTGGTTGGCAAAGCGCATATCCGCGTACAGCGTGAAGATAAGACCGATGCCGGCGCAGGGGCCATTGATTGCAGCGATAATGGGCTTCGGACAGGCATACATATAGCCAAAGCGCCCGGGATAGAGCGATGCGAGGTCTTCCGAATCTGGGTCAATAGCGTTGGCATCCGTGCCGCTGGTGGCAGCATCTGCCGCATCGCCATCAGGACTGATCTCTTGCAGGCCCGCCATGTCCGCGCCCGCACAGAACCCTCGCCCCGCGCCCGTGACAACGATCGCGCGCACAGCATCGTCGGCTCCGGCCCGTTCTATCGCGTCCTGAACCTCTGCCTGCATTTGCCCCGTCCAGGCATTTAGCCGATCCGGTCGATTGAGCGTGATGGTGAGGATCTCATCCTCAATATCCGTCAGAATATCCTGATATTGACCCATGGCGTTTCCTCCGTCTGACTTTGTATGGTTCCAACAAAGCAGATGTGAAGCGCCGCGTAACCCTCTGTCGCCGCGATAGCTTGAATTCGCTTACGGGCCTAGTGATTGACCTTGGTTGCAGCGAAATGGTCGAGCATGTGTTTGGTAATTTGCGGCAAAAAGCGCGGCGGAACGTCATGACCCATCCCGTCCAACACCTCCATGCGCGCACCATGCACCAGTTTGGCAATATCGCGTCCGCCTTCGATCGGGACCAAAGGATCTTCTGAACCATGCAGCACAAGCGTTGGCGTCTTGATGGCACGCGTGTGTTTGCGGAAATCTCCGCTTGCCGCAATCGCCGACATTTGCCGCGCCAGCCCGGCCGGATTGTAGCTCCGATCATAGGACCGGGTGATACGATCGCGCATACCATTGGTATTCTGGTTCTCGCCAGGGGTGCCAATCACCTCA
Source organism: Pseudomonadota bacterium (assembly GCA_039030525.1). GTDB lineage: Bacteria > Pseudomonadota > Alphaproteobacteria > Caulobacterales > Hyphomonadaceae > Henriciella. The sequence continues at coordinate 1,221 of JBCCDZ010000010.1, forward strand.
AATGTCGCGACCGATTGATCAATGATTGCATCCCGCGTTGTTGGCGGCGGACCGCGGCGGACCATAGCCTGCATCACCTTGCCAGACGGGCGCGGCAGTTTTGGATTACCGGTCGTCGTCATGATTGCGGTCAGGCTTTGCACCCGGCCGGGCACCATGGAACAGACATGTTGGGCAATCATCCCGCCCATTGAGATGCCAACCAGATGAACCCGATCAAGCTTGAGTGCGTCCAGCAGACCGATCGTATCCTTGGCCATATCCGACAGTTGATACGGAACTTTCAGTTTGATGCCGATCCGGCGTAGCAGGATTTGTCGCAAAATGGCTGGCGAGTTTTCGCCTTTATGATGATGCGAGAGGCCGATATCGCGATTGTCGAAAATGACGACGCGATAGCCGCCCGCGACAAGATCTGCGACCAACTCATCGGACCACATCGTGAGCTGGCCGCCCAGGCCCATTATCATCAACACAGTCGGATCATTTACGTCGCCGAATTCCTCATAACAGATCTCGATCCCGTTTGCGGTGACGTGCGGCATGAATAGTAATCCTCTTGAGCTTCGGAGCCGGTTCTAGGAGATGTTGTGCACAATTGCCAACACTGACGCCTCGTCACGGGGCTGACAGACGCTGCGGATCTGCGTAACGACTGAAATAGTGGGCCATGCAAAAGGGGATCGCATGAGCGAAGACGAGACGGGCGGCAACGGCAATCTGTTCCAGAGATTGGCGTCTATTCTAATGATCAATCGATTCAGCGGCGAGAGCATGGGATTCAATCGCGCTGCCACCTGGGTCGCGATGGTCAGTGCCATTACTGGCGGCTATGTTGGTCTTTCAACCTACAGCCTCGATGTGTCCAAAAAGGTGGATCAAAGCGTCGAGAAATCCTTCGAAATGATCCAGGCCTATAATGGCTCAGACATTGCCGATGCGCGTAGCCGGGTCATGTCTTATGTCTATGCCCGACGCCAATGCGATGCGCGCTTACTCAGCCGCGAGTTAACCGATGGCGATTTCGTGCGGATTCTGGAATTTTTCGACCTGGTGCACGCCTGTGTCGACGCAAACCTGTGCGATGCAGCAACCATTGACCGCTTTTTTGAACCGCATGCGAGCTTCCAATGGCCGGTTCTGACACGCGTTGTCGACCAGATGCGAACAGAGACAAATGCCAGCATGTCGGTCCGTTCTGACCCCGGATTCGCGATCGGAATGGCAGCGCTCGCTGATCCTGAAAGCACTGCCCCGCCGTGTGACGGCAACTTCTAATCTTTAGGCAATTCACAGCTGCGATGTGTTTCTTCCCCAATGTCACACTTGGCGCGCGCCGCGGTTGTGTTAGGTGAGCCTTGATAAGACTTGATGAAAGACGACCCGCATGACTGTGATGAGCGATAATGACGCCCTCCAGGGAATGGAGCCAACAGAGAAAATCGATGTCCGTAAAGTGTTCGGCCTCGACATTGATATGGTTGTGCATGGCTTCAAAGAGCGCACAGAATACGTCCCCGCAATCGATGATTCCTACCGGTTTGATCCGCAGACCACGATGGCGTTGCTCGCTGGCTTTGAACACAATCGCCGTGTCATGGTCCAAGGCTATCACGGTACTGGTAAATCGACGCATATTGAGCAGATTGCTGCGCGCCTGAACTGGCCAACCATACGGGTCAATCTCGACAGTCACGTGTCGCGGATCGATATGGTCGGCAAGGACGCGATTGTTCTGAAAGATGGAGCTCAGGTGACTGAGTTTCGTGAGGGCATTCTACCTTGGGCGCTGCAACGCCCTGTGGCGATCGCGTTTGACGAATATGATGCTGGGCGCCCGGATGTGATGTTCGTGATCCAGCGTGTTCTGGAAGCCAGCGGCAAGCTCACCCTGCTCGACCAGAACCGTGTGATTGAACCGAACCCGTTTTTCCGTCTGTTCTCGACCACCAATACGGTTGGTCTGGGCGACACGACCGGTCTTTACCACGGCACACAACAGCTCAATCAGGGTCAAATGGACCGCTGGAGCATTGTCACCACGCTGAATTATCTGGAGCATAACGCCGAAGTTGAAATCGTGGCGACCAAGGCCGGCGACGTCGATACTGAAACACTGAGCCGGATGGTAACGCTGGCGGATCTCACACGGAACGCTTTCATGAATGGCGATCTGTCGACGGTGATGAGCCCGCGGACGGTGATCACCTGGGCTGAAAACTTCGCCATCTTCAAGGATCTCGGCCATGCCTTCCGTATGACGTTCCTGAATAAGTGCGACGAACTCGAACGGCCTTTGGTCGCGGAGATGTATCAGCGCTGCTTCGCTGAGGAATTGCCTGAAAGCGCCTTAATGGTGCGGGTGGCGTAGAAAGGGCGCGATGTCCAAAACTGACGACGCCCCCTTCGAGCTGTTCAAACAGGCGCTTGCGACCACCGCGAAAGCGATGAGTCAGACCCGTGATGTCGAAGTCTCGTTCTCGGGCGATGGTCCGCGCGCGGAAGCGGAGCGTATTATTCTGCCACCGCCACCACGCGACCTCAGCCCTGAACAAGCGGCCCAAGCGCGCGGCGACGCCGATGCCACCGCCTTGCGGATGGCACTTCACGACCCGGCGGCACACAATAAACACCGCCCGCAAAGCGAGGTCGGTCGGCAAGTCTATGAAGCAGCCGAGCGCGCCCGGATCGAAAGTATCGGCGCCCGCGCCATGCAGGGTACAGCAGACAATCTCGACGCGGCGCTGGCGCTTCGTTGCGAGAAAGCCGGTTATTCCCGTATGGAAGACCGCCAGGAAGCGCCGCTCGCACCTGCCGTGGAATTTCTCTTACGAGAGCGTTTGACCGGACGGCCTTTGCCGAAAGCGGCCGAAGGCATCGCATCGCTTTGGCGCGAAGAAGTGAATTCTCGCGGGTCTGATACGCTCGATACGCTGATCGATCAGCTGCATGATCAGGAAGCGTTTGCCAAAACCATTCAGGACCTCATTCGCCACCTCACCAAAGGTGACGAAGTCTCTGATGATCAGGGCGAACAGGACGAAGAATCTCAGGACGAGGCTGATCAGAATAATCAGGAAAACTCTTCCGAAGACGGCGAGTCAGGGGAAGAGACCGAAGGCGCCACGATGGAAGAAATCGAGGCTGGCGACACCGAAGACATGGACGGCGAGGAAACCAATGTCTCCGTCGATTCTGAGGTCGACATGGACGCTGAGGACAATCCAGACGATGCCGATGACGGCACCAAACCGCTGCGCCCGAATTATCGCGACGGCGATGAGGCTGACCGCTTTCAGTATAAAGCCTTTACAACGCAAAACGATGAAATCGCTCAGGCAACCGATCTCTGTGATCCAGAAGAACTGGTCCGCTTGCGGGCCTATCTCGACCATCAACTCGAAAGCCTGCAAGGCGCTGTCTCCAAGCTCGCCAACAAGTTGCAGCGCCGGTTGATGGCGCAACAGAACCGGTCCTGGTCATTCGATCTGGAAGAAGGCGTGCTGGATACAGCGCGCCTGACCCGCGTCATCACCGATCCGACTGCGCCGCTCAGTTTCAAACAGGAAGACGATAGCAATTTCCGCGATACGGTCGTGACACTGCTCCTCGACAATTCCGGTTCGATGCGCGGACGCCCGATCATGGTCGCGGCTTTGTGCGCCGATATTCTCGCGCGGACGTTGGAACGGTGCGGCGTAAAAGTCGAAATTCTCGGTTTCACCACCAAAGCCTGGAAAGGCGGCCTCAGCCGTGAGGATTGGGTCAAAGCTGGCAAACCTGCCGGGCCGGGCCGTTTGAATGATCTGCGCCATATCGTATACAAGTCTGCAGACGCGCCATGGCGCCGGGCGCGTCGGAATCTCGGTCTGATGATGCGTGAAGGCTTGTTGAAAGAGAATATTGATGGCGAAGCCCTGCTCTGGGCGCATGACCGCCTGCTCGGCCGGGCGGAACAGCGCAAGATCATGATGGTGATCTCAGACGGCGCCCCGGTGGACGATTCCACATTGTCAGTGAATGTCGGCAATTATCTCGAGCGACACTTGCGTCAGGTCATTGAAGAGATTGAAACGCGCAGCCCGGTAGAACTGATCGCGATTGGCATCGGCCATGATGTCACGCGCTATTACAAGCGCGCGGTCACCATTGTTGATGCGGAACAGTTGGGCGGCGCGATGACCGAACAATTGGCCAGCCTGTTCGACGAGAATGGCGAAGCCCCGAAGCCTGAAGCCATGGCCGTACCGCCTCTGACCCGCGAAACCGTGCGTCCCGGCGGGGCGACAAGCGGCGCAGGATCAGGCGCGCCGCGCTATGGCGGGCCCAAAGTCGGGTCAGGCCGCGATGTTCGTCGCACCCGGATGTAAATTCCTTCGCAAAAAAGCCGTATTGATGGCGTCTCAACAGCGCCAATGAGGTGTTTCATGCGTTCTATGTCTCTTGCATCAATCGTCTTTCTTGCCGCCTGCACAGGCGCGACGGTCCAGTCGACCGCGCAAGACTCTGAGGCCGCGGTCTGGAGTTATACAGTCTGGCAGGACGATTTGCGGTCACAATCCTGTCCAGATAATGCGTCCCAAAGCGCAGCGACCGACCTGAACATTCGTGTCATCGAAGCGGAACGCGGCTCGGAAACTGCGCGGACCACCCATCTGAATAGCCTGACGCTGGCGGGCGCCTGGCAATTAGAGTCTGATGACTCCGAATTTGGCGGCTTATCCGGTCTCGATGAATTGAACGCGGATACGCTGTTGGCCGTCACCGATGATGGAAAATTCGTCTGGATTGGACTTGATTCCGAAACACGTGTTCCAGACGGAACAGGATCAATCGCCTATATGCGCGATCGCAAGGGCAAGATATTCCCAAACAAGCGCTCAGCGGATGCAGAGGATCTAACCATTCGCGATGGACTGGCCTTTGTCAGCTTCGAACAGAAGCATCGCATCTTCGCATACGATCTCGCGACCTGTGGCACGGCCGCTCGTGCCGCCATGGTGGTGAACCTCAATAATGTGGTGGATGAGCGCGTCCTGAAGAATAATCGCGGTCCCGAAGCCCTGGCCTTTTCTGGCGATGCTCTGAAAGTTGGCTTCGAAACGCGCCGTGATGGGGGCTCCCCGATTGGAACCGTGCGTGTTGATGGGACACTGGCTGCTTTGACGCAGACTGAACAGCCAAACCTTTTCTTGCTGACCGGAATGGATTCAAACGCTGCTCTAGAGGCGATTGTGCTGAGAGCCTATGATCCCATTCGCGGGTCTCGGGCGATCATCAAGGTCACACAAGACGGCGCGCTGATCGCATCCGCTAACCTGCGCTCGCCACTGCCCGTCGACAATTTTGAGAGCATCGCCATCGGCAACCGTCCGGATGGCGGCACGCGGATCTGGGTCATCTCAGACGACAATTTCAACAATGACCAACGCACATTGCTTTTGGCGCTGGATTTGACCGACTAGCTGTTTATGAGAGCCGGATGATCCACGATCCGGTCTTTTGGGGTGTCGCAGTCTTCTCGGTTCTGATCACCGGCATCTCCAAAGGCGGCTTTGGCGGTTTGGCCTTACTCGCCGTGCCCCTGATGGCATTGGTCATCTCACCGATTCAAGCCGCCGGCATTATGTTGCCGATCCTGATTGTGATGGATTGGGTCGGCGTCTGGACGTATCGCAAACACTGGGACAAGCGTTTGCTGGTCCTGCTCTTGCCCGGCGCCATCTTGGGCATTGCAGCTGGCGGTCTATTGGCAGGCTATGTCGATGATCGCATCGTCCGCATCTTTGTCGGTGTGATCGCTGTCCTGTTTCCGATCTATGCTGTGTTCAAACCCCGCGGGGGCGATGCTTTTATCAAAGACAACCGGCCGCTGGGCTTTATCTCAGGCACGATTGCGGGCTTTACCAGCTTCATCGCACATGCAGGCGGCCCGCCATTTCAGGCCTATTCGATCCCGCAAAACCTCGAAAAACAGATCTATGCGGGAACAGCGGTGATGTTTTTCTTCGTCGTAAACTTCGTAAAAGTCCTGCCCTATGCCATGCTCGGTCAGTTCGATCAGAGCAATCTTACGACATCACTGATCCTGATCCCGATTGCACCATTTGGCGTTCTGTTCGGCGCTTGGCTGGTCAAACGGATCGACCAGACCCTGTTCTACCGCATTCTTTATGCTTTGATTTTTTCCGTCGGCCTGAAACTGCTTTGGGACGGACTGGTCTAATTGTCCTTGATCAAGTCGATCAAGGCGATGGCTTCAAAACTCGACCAATCGGCCTCGCCTTCGACTTTTGCCACTTTCAAACCTGTCTTGTCATACAGAATGGTGGTCGGAAAACCGCCGCCCGCACCCGTATCATAGACCACTTGCCAGCCATCCGGACCTTCCGCGAGACGGTAAAATTCAAGCACACCGCCGGACAGCTCGCGCAACCGTTGTTCAGCATAATCAATGTCTTCCGGTGAATCGACGCTGATCGCGATGACTTTGAACGCGGCATCTCCACGCGCGGTCTGCAACGCGGCGAGGGAGGGCATTTCACGCTCGCACGGCCCGCACCATGTCGCCCAATAGTTGACCAGGACCGCCTGCCCGTCAAAATCCTGGAATGTGACCAGATTGCCTGCTCTTTCGACAAAAGGTGCCGTCGGCGCGACGTCCCCTCTATCGCTCGTATCCAGCTTGGCCAGCGTGCCAACCGCCAGCTTGGCCACTGGGTCGCGGTTACTTCCCTTTGAACTGGCGCTAAAGACGGCGTAAAGCAGCGCCAGAGCGATTCCAGCGAACATGATTGGGATGGCAAGACGCAAAATACGATCCATGGGTCCAACGGCCCTCCAAAAGACTAAGGACGAGACAGCGATATGGCGAATGAGAGTTCAAAAGGCCAGAAGATGTGGGGTGGACGCTTCGCCGCACAGCCGAGCGACATCATGCAATCCATCAACGCATCCATTGATGTCGACAAGCGTATGGTTCGTGAAGACATTGCTGGCTCCCGCGCGCATGCCGACATGCTGGCCGAACAGGAAATCATTTCCACTGACGATAATACCGCCATCCAGGACGGACTCGACCAGATCGTCGCTGAGGTCGAAGCCGGCACATTCCCATATCGAGTCGAGCTGGAAGACATCCATATGAATGTCGAAGCGCGCCTGAAAGAGCTGATTGGCGAACCCGCCGGGCGGTTGCACACGGCCCGTTCGCGCAATGACCAGGTGGTGACGGATTTCCGCCTATGGACCCGCGGTGCCCTCACAGAAGCACGCCGCAGCTTGAAGGCCTTGCAACGCGCTCTGGTAAAAGTTGCAGGAGATCATACCGATGCCGTCATGCCGGGGTTCACGCATCTGCAAACCGCGCAACCCGTAACGCTTGGCCACCATATGCTGGCTTATGTCGAGATGATTGAGCGCGATCGCTCGCGACTGGATGATTGTGCGCGGCGTCTGAATGAAAGCCCACTTGGCGCGGCCGCCCTGGCCGGAACCGGCTTCACCATTGACCGCGATGCGACCGCCGAGGCGCTTGGTTTCTATCGCCCGATGGCGAATTCACTCGATGCCGTTTCAGCGCGGGATTTCGCTCTGGAAGCCCTGTCCGCGTTGTCCATTGCCGCAACGCACCTGTCGCGCCTGGCGGAAGAAATCGTGCTCTGGACCAGCGCCCAGTTTGCCTTTGCCAAATTGTCGGATGGCTGGTCGACCGGCTCGTCCATCATGCCGCAAAAGCGCAACCCGGACGCCGCCGAGCTGGTACGCGCCAAAGCCAGCCTGATCACTGGACAGTTTTCGGCTTTGCAGGGCGCTGTAAAAGCCCTGCCTCTGGCCTATGCCAAGGACCTGCAAGACGACAAGCAGCTGACCTTTGGCGCATTCGATACGTTCAGCCTGTGCGCAGCCTCCATGGCGGGCATGATGGAAACCATCTCGTTCAACCGTGAAAACATGCGCGCAGCGGCGGCCAAAGGGTTCTCGACCGCAACCGATCTCGCGGACTGGCTGGTGCGCGAATTAAAAATGCCGTTCCGCGATGCCCACCATGTCACCGGGTCGCTGGTGGCCCTGGCTGAAACGACTGGCTGCGATTTGCCCGAACTCAGCCTCGAACAGATGCAATCGGTCGAACCGCGGCTAACAAATGACGTATTTTCGGTGCTCACTGTTGAAGCCTCAGCGATGAGCAGGCAGAGTTATGGTGGAACCTCGCCAGTGCGCGTTGCTGAACAGGTTGAACAATGGACCCAACGCCTCGGATAGGAGCGCTTCACGATGAAACTTATAAAAACAGCCCTCGCGCTTTCTGCGCTGGCCAGTCTCGCCGGATGTGGTCTGCGGGGCGATCTCGAGCGGCCGCCACCAATCTTCTCTGACCCCCCTTCTGAAGAGGCCCAACAGCCGGTTGATGCGGTAGCGGAATTTGCTGGTGCAGAAATCAGCGATGATGCGACCTATTACAATTCGCTCGGCGGGGAGATTCCGAAACCGGCCCCGGATGTCGATGTCGAGGAAGAAAACATGGGGGAGGTCAGCCCCGGCTGATAATCGTCCTTGCACCATTTTAACTATGAAGATGGCCGTCTTCACTGCGAAGGCGTGGCCTTGGACGAGATTGCTGACCAGGTTGGCACCCCGGTCTATGTCTATTCGACCGCCACATTGCGCCGGCACGCAAAAGTGATTGCGGCGGCCTTTGACGGTATGGATTGCCTGATTGCCTATTCGGTCAAAGCCAATGGCAATCTCGCGGTTTTGAAAACGCTCGCCAGCGAAGGGTGCGGCGCCGATGTTGTCAGCGGTGGTGAACTCCGCCGCGCCATGGCTGCGGGCATTCCAGCGGAACGGATCGTGTTTTCGGGCGTCGGCAAGACGCGCGAGGAAATGGCGCTCGGCCTCGAGGTCGGCATTCATCAGTTCAACGTCGAAAGCGGCGCCGAACTGATCGCTCTATCTGAAGTGGCTATGAGTCTCGGCAAGACCGCCCCCGTCGCATTGCGCGTCAATCCTGATGTCGCTGCTGGCGGGCATCCAAACATCTCGACCGGAAAGGCCGGTGACAAGTTTGGCGTTCCGTGGGCCGATGCGCCAGAATTATATCACCAAATCAAAGCTTTACCGGGCGTCGAGGCGGTAGGTGTTGATGTCCATATCGGGTCTCAAATTGGCGAGCTCGGACCGATGCGCGCCGCATTCGAAAAGACGGTTGGCCTGGTCAAATTCCTGCGCGAAGCGGGTCATGACCTGAAACGGATAGATCTCGGCGGCGGCCTCGGCATTCCGTATCGCCACACGGATGCCCCTGCACCGCCGTCAGAATATGCCCAGATGATCCGAGAAGTCACTGAAGGTCTTGGCTTGCAAGTCATCCTCGAACCTGGCCGCGTCATCGCTGGCAATGCAGGCGTCATGATCAGCGAAGCGCTGTATCATAAGCCGGCGCCTGATCGAACATTTCTGATCATTGATGCCGGCATGAATGACCTGATGCGTCCGGCGTTGTATCAGGCTCATCACGATATCCTGCCTTTACAGCAGCCGACGACCGGCGCGTCGCTGACGGAGTACGATATTGTCGGCCCAATCTGCGAATCGACCGACAAGTTTGCTGCCAAGCGAAGCATGCCAGAGGTCGCGCCCGGCGCGCGGATTGCGTTTATGTCATCCGGGGCCTATGGCGCTGTGCTCTCAAGTCAGTACAATGCCCGACCATTAGTGGCTGAAGTCCTGGTAGATGGCGACCAATTTGCTGTCGTGCGCCGCCGCCCGAGCTTCGAACACATGATTGAATTGGAGCAAATGCCCGATTGGCTGAGCTAAACCGCATTCCTGGCGCCAAAAGCCTGATTGACCGAACCTTTGCACGGCTTCGGCGTCTGGCGCTTTGGACCGCCTGGTGGCCATTTGTGACACTATTGGGCGTGTTCCTGATCGCCGTCTTTCTGGGTGTATTCGAGGAGGCGCCAGCACAATTTGCTGCCCTTGCCACTCTGATTGCTCTGATCGGAGGCGGCATCGCCATCTGGCGCGGCTTTAATCGCTATCGTCGCCCGGATCGGGCCGACGCTATTTCTGAGCTCGACCAGCAATCAGATCTTCGCCCGCTCGTATCTCTGGCGGATCGCCCGGCACGCCCTGAAAAAGATGGAATTACTCTGTGGCAGGCTCATGAAACGCGTCTCACGGATGAGGTTCGCCGCCTGAACGCACCAGATTTCGCAGCTGGCTGGAAAAAAAGCGATCCTCTCTATTTGCGCTACGCGGTGCCGGTCTTGCTGATCGGGACGCTCGCCTTCAACTGGGAGCAAGCCCAATCGCGTCTCGCAGGCGCGCTCGATCCTGATTATGGCAGCCTTTTCGGGGCTGAGAATGTGCGGATCGAAGCCTGGATCGCGCCGCCAACGCATACCGGGCGCGCGCCGATCTTCTTGAAAGATGATCAGGCCGAGGTGCGTGTGCCAGCAGGATCCGTCATGACCTTGCGGGTTCAAGCGCCATCTGCGCCCTACCTGCGGGTGCGCAATGATGACGGCACGGAAACAACCAAGTTCAGCGCAACCCCGGATGGTGCGTATGAAATCACGGCCGACATCGCGACCGACAGCGCCGTGTCTGTGCGCTGGTGGGGCGAGCGTAAAGCGTGGAATGTATTGGCATCTCCGGACTCCCCGCCTGAGGTCGAATTCGTGGATATGCCCGTGCTTGGCGCTGGCGATCGCACCGAGTTTAGCTGGATTGCCAGCGATGATTACGGCGTATCCAAGCTCGAGCTTGCCATCAAGCCGGTCGGAGAAGATCGCAAGCCGGATCTGGTCAGTGTTGAGCTGGGCGGCATCAGCCCGCGAGAGGCCGAAGAAGACTCCAAACTCGACTTAACCCGAAATCGCTGGGCCGGCGCGCGCGTCGAAGTCCGTCTTAAAGCCACGGATGGCGCCGGGCAGGTCGGCTATAGCGAACCCTTCGAATTCAAATTGCCAGAGAAATTGCTGCTACAGCCTCTGGCAAAAGCGATTCAGGATGTCCGGGTCACAGTGCTGCGCGAGGACAATCCTTATTCAGAGGCCGAAAGCGCTCTGGACTCAACCGATGCTGGCGCCTTCTACGTATCGGCCACGCAGCGCCTCCAGCAGGCGCCTGCGGGCGTGCAGCGCGGCGCCATCATGCTCGAAGCCGTCACTTATGAAGCGCCGCGCTATTTCAGGGATGTCCTGGTCTATTCGGGCTTGGAGACCGCGCGCTATGCGCTGGACGCGTCGCTCTCGACGGAAGAAGCGAAATCGACAGAGCCTCTCCTCTGGTCACTCGCCTTGCGGGCGGAATATGGCTCCGCCGCGGATGCTTATGCAGCCCTGATGGCGGCAAAGAAGGCACTTGAGGACGCCTTGCGCGACGGCGCCAGCGAAGAAGAAATCGCGCGCCTGATGGAGGCCTTCAAGGATGCTGCACAGCGCTATATCGCCGCCAAGATGGCTGAAGCGCTAGCAAATGGTCTCGAAGCGGCGCCAGACAATCGCGATAGTGCTGAAGGACCTGGCGGCTCAGGATTAGGCGGACAGGGTTTCTCGGACATGCTCGACGCGCTCGAGGATCTCACCGAAACCGGCGCCACCGATCAGGCCCGTCAGCTGCTCGCAGACATCACCAATATGCTCGAGAATCTGGAATTCCAGCAGGGCTCTGGCTCGGGCGAGGGATTCCCTGGCATGCCTGGTGAGCAGGGCGAGAATGAAAATGACGAAGACCTGCCTGAAGAAGAACGCGAGATGACCGAGACGATGCGCGAACTCTCGGACCTCCTACGCGAACAGCGCGAGCTGAACGATGAGACTCTGGCCGAGCAACGCGGCGAACGCGGTCAATCGGGACAGTCAGGTCAACAAAATCCTGGCGAGAATCAGCCGGGCAGCGAGGGCGATCCGCAAACGGGAGACGGACTGGACGACGTCCCGGATTGGATGCAAGACGAAGACGGACGATCCTTGAGTGAGCGCCAGGATGGGCTGGCCGATCGGATTGAAGAATTAGCGGAAAACCAGATCGGGTCAGGCGAGGACGGCGAAGGCGAAGGTGCTGGCGGCCTGGATGAAGACACGCTGGAGGCGATTGAGCGCTCTCAGCGCCGGGCCGGCAATGCCCTGGAAGACGGTAATCAGGGCCGCGCCATTCGCAACCAGGAGCAAGCCACACGGCAATTACGCGAACTCGCGGAAGGCCTGGCGGAACAGCTGGATGCGGCCCGCGCTGACCGACTGGGTGACCCGCAACCCGATGGTAGCAGCTCGGCCGACCCGTTCGGCCGCTCAACCACGGGCGCCGTGGATGACAGCAATACCGTTGATGTTCCAGATGAAGCGGAACGGCAGCGCGCCAAGGATATCCTGGATGAATTGCGCCGCCGCTATGATGAAGCCGTCGATGAGGACGAACGAGAGTATCTCGAGCGCTTACTCGACCGGTTCTAGGTCTTCTGCTTCAGGCTTCACGAATTTCAGCGTCATTCGATCAGATTCACCAATCGCCGCGTAAACCGCTGCATCAAATCCTTCTGGCGTATTGCCGTCGCGGTCTGAGGTTCGACTGACCGGCGGCAGCGTCCAGACCCCGAATGGATGGTCGGCATTATCGGCTGGATTGGCGTTGATTTCGCTGGCGGCGACGAATTCAAAGCCGGCAGATGCAGCCATGGCTTTGACGAAGTCTTCGTGCACATAGCCCGTTGCGCCGCGCGGGTCTTGCTCAGTGCTGGATGGCAAGCGGTGTTCAACCACGCCCAGGACGCCGCCTGGCTTCAGCGCAGCATAGGCGTCGCTGAAGAATTTAGGCGAATAATCGCCGCCCATCCAATTGTGGACATTCCGGAAGGTCAGGACCGCATCGACCGAATCATCGTCAGCGAGGGGTCCTGATTGATTTGAAAAGGCGCTGTAAGCGAGCGCGCCGAACAGGTCGGCATCGGCTTCGTAAAAGGCTTTGAAGTCGGCAATGCGCTGTTCAATCCGGGCCAGGCGTTCGCCTTCAAACACATTGACGTCCCAGACCGCTGCCACCAGTTGGCCGTCGCCAGACGCGAGATATGGCGCCAGCACGTTGGTATACCAGCCGCCACCCGGCCAGATTTCAACCACGGTGTCACTCGGCGCGATCTCAAAGAAGTCCAGCGTTTCAGCCGGATTGCGCCAGCCATCGCGGGCTTTTTCATCATCGCTGCGCCAGTCGCCTGCGACCGCGTCAGCCAGGGTCATCGGGCCCGCTGCTTCCACTTCGATCGCCGGCGGTGTTTCAGCCTCTACCGTTTCAGAGGGCGCTTCATTTCCACCTGAACAGGCGGCCAAAATCACGGCGCTGGCGCCAAGCATCCAATAGGTCTTCATCATTTCACTCCTTAAAAGGGCTTGAATCACTCAATCTGCGTTTCCACATAGCCTAAGTCGCAGCGCTGCCAAGCAGGTTGTGACCGGAAAATCTGCCAGTGCCGATGGTCGGGCTGGGCAAACAGAAACTCCGAACATCTCACCTCTCGGCTTTTTGATGATCGCCGGAGGCCACAGTTGCTAGTGAAAGGACTGTAACCATGAGCACGATTGATCTCACCCCTCTATACCGAACAATGGTTGGCTTTGACCGTATGGCCAACATGATTGATAGCGCCGCGCGCCTCGACGGCGCCCAGGGCTATCCACCTTACAATATCGAACGCGTCGCGGATGATGAGTTCGCCATCGAAATTGCGGTGGCTGGATTTAGCGAAGACGAAATCGATATTGAAACCAAGGATGGGTTATTGACCGTTGCTGGCCGCAAAGCCGCCGCCGAGGAAGATGCGCCCGATCGCGAATTCCTGCACCGCGGCATTGCCGAGCGCGGTTTTCTGCGCCGATTCCAGCTCGCGGACCACGTGATCGTGACTGGGGCTGAGCTGCGCAATGGCCTGTTGCGCATCCAGTTATTGCGCGAACTTCCAGAAGCGAAAAAGCCACGCAAGATCGAAATCGGCGCGCCTACCAAAGGCACCAAGCCGAAATTGATCGAAGGCAGCGCTGACGCGGCCTAGACAATACCCTGGTGATTAGGAGCTGCCCCGGACCACATGGTCCGGGGCTTTTTTTATTGCGCGAGTCACCCGAGATGCCGGTGCAGTCGCGCTGGGTGTTTGATTTGAATGGGCTCAAATTCGCACGCGTTCGGTGTGATTCGAGACTCTAGAAAACGTGAGTGCGCTTGGTGTCCTCTTTCGGCGTCGAAGCTGAGGTTTCGCTCCCCACGGCTTGACCGTGGGGTCCATCACCAAATGTATCAGCACTGAACGGGAGCTGCGTTATCACTCCCGATCGATTGGGACAGCGCTCGCGATGGACTGCCCAATCAAGTTGGGCAGAGCGTAGAGGAGGGTTCTCGCGTAAGATGAATGCACGAAGACTTACCCCCGCTCCATCCCACCAGCAGTCACCAAATTGAATTATTTCGCGGTCCCCTGACCCAAAACAAGCACTAAGAGCGCCCCAAAACGCTCATCCCGCCATCACGTTCCTGCGACCATTTCCTCATAGGCTTCTGTCGCTTCGAGCCAGTCGATTTCCGCTTGCTCCAGGTCGTTGACCAGGGCGGCGCGGTCGCGCATCAAGTCTTGCAAGGCTTCCGAGGACAACCCCGGTGTCGCAAGGTCGCTATCTATGTCTTCGATGCGCTTTGCGGCTTGTGTCATTCTGCGCTCTGCTTGTTTGGCCTTGTCTTTCAGTGGCAGCGCCGCCTTGCGGGCTTCAGAGGTGCGTCGGCGATTTTCGGCTTTGTCGACACCCGCAATGGGCGCCTTTGATTCCGTGGACTCAGGCTTTTTCGTTTTGCTTTTCTTGGGTTTTGGCTTGGCTTCCTCGCGATCGGCGCGGAGCACCAAGGCGCGATAGTCCTGCAAATCGCCATCATAGCGCGTCGCCTTGCCGTCCTTGACCAGCCATAACTGATCGGCGGTCGCCTCTGCGAGATAGACGTCATGGGTGATCAACAGGACAGCGCCCTGAAAGTCGTTCAGCGCATAGATCAGCGCTTCACGGCTATCAATGTCGAGGTGGGAGGTCGGCTCATCCAGGATCAGGACGTGCGGCTTCTCGATCGCCATGAGGCCGAGCAATAAGCGAACTTTTTCACCGCCAGAAAGCTTGTCGACTTTGGTTTCGACTTTCTCGTGAGAGAACCCCATGCTGGCCGCGATCGCGCGTTGGCGCGCGATGCTGGTATCACGGGGCAATGCCCGTCGGACATGGTCGAGGACGGTTTCGCCCAAGGTCAGCTCGTCCATCTGGTCTTGCGAAAAGTAGCCAATATTGACCGCTTTTGGAACGACGCGCTTGCCACCCATTAAGGACAAGCGATCCGCAATCGATTTGACCAGCGTCGTCTTGCCCTGGCCGTTGGTGCCGACAATTGCAATTCGATCATCCGGATCGAGACGCAGGTTCACGTCATCCAGAATGATCGCCTGATCGCCATAGCCCAGCGTCGCCTGTTGCAATTCTAGCATTGGCGGCGCCAGACGGCCCTCCGGCGTTGCAAACGAGAAGGGCGTGGTGCGTTCGCTGATCGGTACAGTTATGTCTTGCATCCGTTCGAGCATCTTGACCCGAGACTGCGCCTGACGCGCCTTCGAGGCTTTGGCACGGAACCGGTCGACAAAGGCCTGCAAATGCGCCCGATCTGCTTCCTGTTTGGCGCGTTGGCTTTCCAATTGAGCCGCTTTCGCGGCGCGCAGTTTGAGCCAGTCATCATATCCGCCAGGACAAATGGAAAGCTGTCTATGCTCCAGCGCCATTGTGTGGGTGACGCATCGATTGAGCAATTCCCGGTCGTGCGAAACAATGATCACCGTGTGCGGGTAGCGCTTGATATAGGTTTCCAGCCAGGCGGCGCCTTCGAGGTCGAGATAATTGGTCGGTTCGTCGAGCAATAAGAGATCGGGCTGGGCGAACAGCACGCCTGCAATGGCCGCCCGCATCCGCCACCCGCCCGAAAACTCCCGGGTCTGACGCGCCAGATCCTCATGTTTGAACCCCAAACCCATCAGAACTTCCGCCGCCCGCGCCTCGGCCGACCAGGCATCGATGTCGATCAAGCGGGTATGAATGTCTGCAATCCGATTCGGGTCGGTTGCTGTATCGGCTTCCGCCATCAGCGCTGCCCGCTCTTCATCACAATCCAGGACAATATCCAGGATTGTTTCATCGCCTGGCGCAACCTCTTGTGCGACCCAGCCAAGCCGCGCTCCCGTGCCCAACCGAATGGAGCTGTCGGCGCTGGGGTTTTCAACATCTTCTCTGATCAGTCTCAGAAGCGTCGATTTACCGGTGCCGTTACGGCCAACCAGGCCGACTTTCCAGCCCTTGGAGATGGTCGCTGAAGCGCCCTCGAATAAGGGCCGGGCTTCTACGCGGAAGTCGAGGTTTGAAATGGTCAGCATGATCGCCCGGGGTTTAGCGCCTCAAACCGCAAACACAATGGGGCATTCATCGCTCAAGAATGGTTGGGGTCTGCAACGGCCGAAGCGCGCCGAAGGCGAAGGCGCTTTCGCGGTATAGTGAGTTATATCCGCATGCGACCAAAAGCAGGCAAATATACGCCTGGGTTCAATCGCCACCCCATACCTGCCCTCTTCCCTTGCCCAGCCCTGCAAACACAGTAGGTTGCGCCTCTTGCAGAGGAGCTTCTCATCATGGGCGACAGTATCTTTATCGGCGGTGCGGATATGGATGGCGAGGGTACGCCAAATGATGCGCAGACATTGCTGCTTAATCGCGCCAACCGGCATGGTATTGTCGCCGGCGCAACCGGGACGGGCAAGACTGTCACGCTGCAAATTCTCGCCGAAGGGTTTTCGAAAGCAGGCGTGCCGGTTTTTTGCGCCGATGTGAAAGGCGATCTGTCTGGCATCTGCGTGACCGGCAGCCCGGAGCACAAGCTACATCCAAAACTGATCTCACGGGCCGAGAAAATCGGCTTCGATGATTATGATTACGGGGCCACGCCAACCGTGTTCTGGGATGTGTTCGGCAAGAAAGGCCATCCTGTTCGCACGACCATTTCAGACATGGGGCCACTTTTATTGTCACGTCTGATGGATCTGTCTGAAACCCAGGAAGGCGTACTCACCGTCGCGTTTGAATATGCTGATGATGAAGGCATGTTGCTGCTCGACCTGAAAGACTTGCGCAAATTGCTGTCGCATATGGCTGAGAAAGAAGTCCGCACCGCGATTAGCCGCGAATATGGCAATGTTGCCCCGGCCTCGATCGGCGCCATTCAGCGCCGTCTTCTGGTGCTGGACCGCGAAGGCGCCGAACAATTCTTCGGCGAACCGGCCCTGAAGCTGAAAGACTTCATGCGCACCACCCGCGACGGTCGCGGAGTCGTCAATGTGCTGGATTCCACCACGCTGATTAACAGCCCGCGCCTCTATTCGACCTTCTTGCTCTGGCTATTGTCGCAATTGTTTGAGGAATTGCCGGAAGTTGGCGATCCGGAAAAACCGAAAATGGTGTTCTTCTTTGATGAAGCGCATTTGCTGTTCAATGATGCCCCGCGTGCGCTGCTGGAAAAGATTGAGCAGGTCGTGCGCCTGATTCGCTCTAAAGGCATTGGCGTTTTCTTTGTCACACAAAACCCACGCGATCTGCCAGACAGCGTCCTGGCTCAGCTCGGCAATCGCATTCAACATGCGCTGCGCGCATACACGCCCGCTGAGCGCAAAGGCGTCAAAGCCGCGGCGCAATCCTTTCGCGAGAATCCGGCTTTTGATGCAGAAGATGTGATCACCGATCTCGGTGTCGGCGAGGCGCTGGTCTCAACTCTGGATGAAAAGGGCGCACCTGGCATCGTACAACGGACCTTGATCCGCCCGCCAAGCTCTCGCCTCGGTCCGGCCACTGACGCGGAACGCAAAGCCGAGATGAAGAATAGTCCGGTGTTGGGCCTGTATGATGAAGCGGTCGACCGTGAATCCGCTTATGAAATCCTGCTCAAGCGCGAGGAAGAAGCCGCCGCAGCCGCCGAGAAGCTCGCCAAGGAAGAGCTGAAGGCTGAAAAAGAGTTGGAAAAGAAAAAGGCGCGGCAGAAGAAAAAGTCGACAACTCGCCGCCGTTCGACTCGCATGACAACAACCGAGCGGGCCATAAATACCGCGTCGCGAACGATTGCCCGGCGCGTGACGGATTATGTTCTGCGCGGTATTCTTGGCTCTCGCCGTCGATAGGAGCATTTCGTGGCTGATGCCGGGGAAAAACGATCGCTGCTGATCGATCAGCTCGCCGACCATGTTCTGGCCGAAGGTCTTTTGCATGCAAGCTTGCGCCCATTGGCCAAGGCGGTCGGGACCAGCGACCGGATGTTGCTGTACTATTTCAAGGACAAGAATGAGCTGATTGAAGCGGTGCTCGATCGCATTACAACGCGCATCACTTTAATCCTGGAGCAGGCCGCGGCGCCAGAGCAACTTCCGCTAGAGCAATTAGCGCCCCTGCTTGTACAGTCGATGAAATCGGATCTGTTCTGGCCTTACCTGCGCCTCTGGCTGGAGGTCGCGGCACTGTCCGCGGGCGGCGACCCGCTTTATCAAGCTTGTGGCGAAAGAATAGGTCGCGGCTTCGTCGACTGGGGCGCCAGCCAACTGAAAGTAGAGCATGAGGCGGACCGCCAAAGAGACGCGGCGAAACTGCTGGTCCAGGTCGAAGGCAGTGTGCTGCTGCGCAGCCTGGGTCTGGAAGATGTTGCTGACCGGGCGTTGAATTTGGACACTTAGTCGTCAGTGCGCCGAGCATGAACCAATAAAGTCGAACCGGACGCTGACTTGGGCGGCGCCACCCATTGTAACGGCCAGGACAAACTGAACGCTGCGACTTTCCGGGCCCGAAGATTACGCCCAAAATACTGGCCGTTCGCATCCCCCATCCAGCGCGAAAACTTGGCCATCCACCAGAGCTGATACTCCCACGGCTCGACGGCAAAGCGTTGGACGCGAACCACGTCCAGGCCAATCCGGGACATCGTCTTTCGCAAGGCCGCTTCGGTCCACCAGGTGACATGGTGCGGCGGCGCGTTGAGCATCAGGTCCGGCACGCGCGTCACATAGCTGTCAGCATCCGGCACCCCGACAATCATGCTGCCATCGGTGCGCATGCAATCTTTCATCTCGCGGAGAAAAGTGTCCGGATCATCGACATGTTCAAGCACTTGAAATGCGGTGACGAGATCCGCAGGTCGGTACGTCTTGTCAGCCCGCAATTCCGACATCGTGATGGCGCGTAAGTCACGGCCTCGTTCGCGAGCCGCGGCGACGGCCACTTGGTCACTCTCAAGGCCGAGATAATCGACATCCGAAAGATACGCCGCGAAATCTCCGTGTCCGGCGCCGACGTCCAGGATGAAATCCCCTGACTGCGCCAATTGAGCGGCATGAACGTGTTCGAGTTTCCGCTTTGGGTGATACCAGCTGAAGCGCCGCAGCTGCTGATAGAAGTCGGCATCGCCAAGGACGCGCGGCAAGAAATCCATCCGCCCGGTTGCGGGGTCGCGTCGCAGCTCGAGTTGTTCAATCCCCTTAAACAAGGAGTCCACATCAATGCCAAAATCCTGTTTCCAGGATTTAATCAGCTCTGACGTTCGCAGCGTCTGGAATGCCTGCACATTTGGGGTTTTTGGTGACGGCGTTTCCATGTCCGTTTATTAGCGTGGTTTTGACCGATCGGGGAACACATGATCGTGAGTCCAGCTGCCCTTTCCCCGGCGTGTAGGCTTCCCTAGAGGCATTGCTGTGCTTAAATAAACCGTGACGCGTGTGTCACCCAGACATGCGGCCAAAATCAAGACAGGTAACGGGAGGCGAAAGCCATGAAAGAGTATCTTCAATTCTACATTAATGGCGAATGGGTCGACCCGGTTGAGCCCCGCACGCTCGACGTTGAAAACCCGGCAACCGAAGAGCCCTGTGCGACCATCTCGCTCGGCTCAGCAGCTGACGTTGATAAAGCGGTCGCCGCGGCGAAAGCGGCTTTCCAGACCTTCTCACAAACCAGTGTCGAATATCGTGCCGATCTGCTCGACAAGATCACGGCTGGCATTCAAGCCCGTATGGGCGATATGGCCGAAGCGATCTCTGACGAGATGGGCGCGCCGATGTGGTTGGCCAATGCGGCGCAGGTCCCGGCGGGCATGGGTCACGTTGCAACCATGAGCCAAATCCTGCGCAATTATGAGTTCGAAGAACAACGCGGCACAACGCTGCTGCGTAAAGAGCCGATTGGCGTTTGTGGCTTCATCACACCCTGGAATTGGCCGCTCAATCAGATCACGTGCAAAGTTGCGCCCGCGATCGCCGCAGGTTGCACCATGGTGTTGAAACCATCCGAAATCTCGCCACTGAATGCGATGATCTTCACAGAAGTGATGCATGAAGCCGGCGTACCACCAGGTGTGTTTAACCTGGTCAACGGAGACGGCCCGAGCGTTGGCGCGCATATGTCTAGCCACCCGGACGTCGATATGATGAGCTTTACCGGCTCAACCCGTGCCGGCATCCTGGTCGCACAAGCAGCTGCGCCGACGGTCAAACGCGTCGCGCAAGAACTTGGCGGCAAGTCACCGAATATCGTTCTGCCATCTGCAGACCTGCAAAAAGCGGTCGGTGGCGGCGTCATGCAAATGATGACCAATTCAGGTCAGTCTTGTAACGCCCCAAGCCGGATGTTCGTGCCTCGCGGCAGCAATGAAGAAGCCAAAGCGATTGCCAAGGCGGCAGCAGAAGCGGTGAAAGTGCAAATGCCGCGCGAGGCTGACAAAGGCGCCATCGGTCCGATCTCGAACGGCAATCAATATGCCAAGGTTCAGGACTTGATCCAGAAAGGCATTGATGAAGGCGCAACTTTGGTTGCTGGGGGCACAGGACGACCTGAAGGCCTTAACCGAGGCTATTTTGCCCGCCCGACTGTGTTCGCAGATGTCACCAATGAGATGACCATTGCTCGCGAAGAGATTTTCGGACCGGTTCTGGTCATGATCCCATATGACAGTGTCGATGAAGCGGTCGAAATGGCCAATGACACCGAGTATGGCCTGGCAGGCTATGTCCAAGGCGAGCCCGGTGAAGCGACCCAGGTCGCCAATCGCATCCGCGCTGGTCAGATCCAGGTCAATGGCCAGGGTCCAGACTTCTCAGCGCCATTTGGCGGCTACAAACAGTCCGGCAATGGCCGCGAATGGGGCGAGCACGGCTTTGAGGAATTCCTCGAAGTGAAAGCCGTGATGGGTGCTAACGCAGCCTAATCCGGCATCGAACTCGATCTCAAAGGGCAGACCGCGCGGTCTGCCCTTTTTTAGTTCAACGCTTCTAACCGAAACACGTCACCGCCCAGCGAAACGATATAGAGATTGTCAGATTCATCGGTACCAAAGGCCGCGATTGAAGTCAGGCTTCCGGCATCCGGTGCG
The DNA here is from genome assembly GCA_039030525.1 of Pseudomonadota bacterium. Lineage (GTDB taxonomy): Bacteria > Pseudomonadota > Alphaproteobacteria > Caulobacterales > Hyphomonadaceae > Henriciella. Next base: position 22,689 of record JBCCDZ010000010.1, read on the forward strand.
AAATCACTGTTCAGAACCGCAAATTCGCTCGACGCCACAGTCTGTCCATTGACCAGGTCCACGACCGGAACACCCCATATATTGTCGCTGATGAAATCCCCGAAGATATAGGTCGCTTGCAAGGCTTCAACCGGGCCTTGATAGACCACGCCACCCGTAATCGAGCGACCCTCGCGCAGCCCCACACCTTGCGCATATTCCGCCACGGGATCAGTGAATTCGGGTTGATTGCTGCCTTTGAAGAACGCCGTTCCTTCGCGAACAGCCCAACCGAAATTGAAGCTGCTATCGGTCATGGGCAAGCGGCTGATCTCTTCGATCGCGTTTTGCCCAACATCACCGATTAGCAAGTCGCCGGAGATCGGATCGAAGCTGGATTGAAACGGGTTGCGCAGACCAATCGCGAAAATTTCTGGCAACCCATTGGCTGGATCACTGAACGTATTGCTCGGTGGGATAGCGTAATCCCGGGCATCGTCACTTGGAAAGTCGTCGCCAGTGACATCAATGCGCAAGACCTTGCCGAGGAATGATTGCGGGTTTTGAGCAAAATCGCTGGGATCGCCCGAGCCGCCGCCATCGCCCGTCGGGAATACCAAAAACCCAGCTGCATCAAAGCCGATCCAGCCGGCATTGTGATTGGTGTCGGGCTGGCCGAAGGTCAGGATGATATCGCTGGTGCTCGGATCGACCTGGTCGGGCGTTGCTGAAAATGTCGTAAAGCGACGGATTTCTGTATCGCCTGCCAGATTGGTGACATTGACATAGACTTGGCCATCTGCGGCGAAATCTGGCGACAGTGCGAGCCCCAATAAACCGCCCTCTCCCGCAGTTGAAATAGACGCCGACACGTCGAGAAAGTCGACGCTGTCTATGACGCCCGTATCAGGATTTAGGATCCGCACGCGCCCGCCTTTTTCCAGCACCAGCACGCGACCGGATCCATCCGGCAAAGCGATCAATCCGAGGGGTTGTCCAAATCCCGAGCCGACCCGGCGCACGCTGACAACATCCACTTGATCCGTGACCTGGATGTCCAGATCGAGCGAAGCGACCCCGCCGCGACCATCGCGCGCCTCCAGGGTCAGCTCATAGACATTATCCGCATTGGCGTCGCCCGGATTTTCGAAATCCAAATCGATCGAAAAGGAAAGCTCGCCCGTGGCGGCGTCAAGTGAAAGGGTTCCAGCATCAGGGCCGCCGGCAAGTGTGATTGTAACGGTGTCCCCATCGGCGTCATTGGCTTGGGCGGTGTAGATAACACCGACCGTGTTTTCTTCGATGCTAATACTGGCGGTGGAACTGAAGACAGGTCCGGCATTGGTCAAGGTAACGCCATTGTCACCACCTCCACCGCCACAAGCCGACAGCAAAACCAGCGCGCCCACGATGCATTTCGATTGGCAGCTCTGCATGTATCCTCCCCTTGCTTTGTTCTCGATGCTCAACTTACACAAGAATAGAACATACGTGCGTTACGAATGTTCAAGATTGAACAAACAAAGGGGGTTTCGTTCATCATGGAATTTTTAGAACAAATATTGGCGCCGCTCGGCATGGCTGACCAAGCCGACTCAATCCTGGCTGGGGCGACGAATGTCTTGCTCGCTCTGGTCATCCTGATTGTCGGTTTCTGGGTCGCCGGACGCGTCGGCGCAGTCGTCCGCGGCATTGGCAAACAGTATGAGAAATTAGACGACACGCTGTTCAATTTCCTCGGTAGTCTGGCGCGCTATACGGTGCTTGCCTTTGTCATCATCGCCGTTCTGAACAGGTTTGGTGTCGAGACCACGTCCATTGTCGCACTACTCGGTGCCGCCGGTTTGGCGGTTGGTCTGGCCTTGCAAGGCGCAATGTCCAACCTTGCTGCCGGTGTGATGCTGATGATTTTCCGGCCATATAAAGTCGGCGATTTTATCGATGCGGCCGGTAATTTCGGCAATGTTGAAGAGATTTCTTTGTTCACCACGGTGCTGCGGACCTTTGATCACCAGCAAATCATCATTCCAAATGGCAAGATCTGGGGCGAGCAAATCGTCAATCACAGCCACCATGCGGTGCGTGGGGTCGAACTGACCTTTGGTGTCTCTTACGATACCGATATCGATCATGCCCGCGATGTGATCAAGAAAGTCTTCGCCGAACATCCGCACATCCTGGATGATCCGGAGCCAGTCATCGTCGTTTCGACCCTGAATGATAGTTCGGTTGATTTCGCGGTTCGACCCTTCGTCAAAGGAGAGCACTGGTTCGATGTCCGATTCACAGTCCCAGAGCTGGTCAAGAAAGCCCTGGATGAGGCCGGAATAGAAATCCCGTTCCCGCATCAAAAGGTCATTTTGTTCAAAGGCGACGAATAACGTCAAAAAAATGCCGGGGGACAAGAGCTAAAGAAGGCCCCCCGGCATGCGCGTTGCGGACGCATAAGTCTATGCGCCTCCGCATACGTTCCCCCGCGCCATTATTAAAGCTGATTAATATTGCGAAGACTGTGACAAAGATCACATTATGGCGATTTATCTGGCGTTCACATTGCATATGTTAAGAGGATGTGAATGCTGGAATCAGGAGGTCGATGTCGATGTTAAAGTCAAAACTTGCACCTGCACTCGCTGCCCTTGCATTGCTTGGGGCATGCGCAACTGCAACGCCCTATCAAGCCGCGCTTGACGGCCAGAAAGGCTATGACAACCAGCAAATCGAGTCAGATCGCTGGAGCATTAGTTTCGCAGGCAATAGCCTCACCGACCGCAAAACCGTTGAAACCTATCTGCTTTATCGCGCAGCTGAACTTACGGATTTGGAAGGGTATGACTATTTCCGTGTGGTGCAGCGCGAAACCGACGAAAACCGCCGTCTGGTCTCGACCGGGTTTGGCGGGTACGATCCGTTTTATTCAAGTTTTTATTGCAATTATCGCTTCTATGGCCGGCATGGGCGCCTGGCTGGCTATCCGCGCAGTTGGCGCTCGCGCCATTACGCCCGTAGCGGCTTCCGCAGCCCGTTCGCTTATCATGACCCATTCTGGCACGATCCCTGGGATGTTCGCGAAGTGGTCCGCTATGAAGCCATGTCGGAAATTGTCATGGGCAAAGGCGAAACGCCCGAAGATCCATCATTTTTTAACGCCGATGAGGTGTTAATGAACTTATCCGGAAGGATTGTGCGTCCCGACGTATGATCCTTGGATGCGTATAGTATGCGTAGAGTGTGTAGAGTGGAAAAAGCCCGCCTTTTTGGCGGGCTTTGACCATTTAAAAGCTCTCGAGCGGCTTAGCGCGGCGCCATCCGGATGGCCCCGTCCAGACGGACGTCCTCGCCATTGAAATAGCCATTCTTGCACATTTCAACCGCCAGAGACGCGTACTCGTCCGGATTACCAAGACGGGCCGGGTTCGGAACCTGGGCGCCGAGCGCTTGTTTCACATTCTCAGGCGCCGCGGCGAGCAAGGGCGTATTGAAAATGCCTGGCAGGATCGTGTTGACGCGGATCAGCTCTCGCGACAGGTCGCGGGCAATTGGCAGGGTCATGCCAACCACGCCGCCTTTTGAAGCGGAATAAGAGGCCTGCCCGATCTGCCCATCTTCAGCCGCGACAGACGCTGTGTTGACCATTGCCCCTCGTTCCCCATCAATCGGGTCGAGCGTCATCATGCCGGCCGCAGATTTGGCGATGCAGCGGAACGTGCCGACCAGGTTGATCTGAATGATCAGATCGAACTTATCGAGCGGGAAGTGCGTGATTTCACCGGTTTCCTTGTTACGGCTGGCGGTCTTGATCGCATTGCCGGTGCCGGCGCAATTGATCAGGATGCGTTCCTGTCCGATCGCAGCGCGTGACTTTGCGAAGCCCGCATCGACACTTTCATCATTGGTGACATTCACGTTGCAAAACACACCGCCAATTTCGCTCGCCATGGCTTCGCCTTTTTCCTCATTTAGGTCGAAAAGCGCGCATTTAACGCCATGGCTCGCCAAGAGACGCGCGGTGGCAGCGCCGAGGCCAGAAGCACCGCCTGTGATGACGGCTGAAATGTTTGAGTTGAGTTCCATCAGATATCCTCCAATATATGTCTTGGAGGCGATGTAGAAGGAAGTTTGCGAGCGGCCAATGTCTGACCCAACGGAAATCATCAT